>DASSQB010000266.1:0-3303 GCA_035702725.1 Terriglobales bacterium
AAGAAGGAAATCGCGGTGGTGGACGAGGCGCAAAACCTGGAGGTGAGCGTGCTGGAGACAGTGCGCCTGCTTTCCGATTTTGAAACACCGCGGGCAAAGCTGCTGCACATCATCTTGACCGGCCAGCCGGAACTGGCGGACCGCCTGGCTTCCCCGGCGTTGCTGCAGCTGCGGCAGCGGATTTCCCATTTGGTGAGGCTGGAGCCGCTGAGCCCGGCCGAGGTCAACCGTTACATTGACCACCGGCTGCGGCTGGCGGGCTACATGGGCGCGCCTTTGTTCACTGCCGAAGCCCGGGCGGTGATCGCGCAGCGCAGCGAAGGCATTCCGCGCACCATCAACAATCTCTGCTTCAACGCGCTGTCGCTGGGGTGCGCCCTGCAGCGGAGAAGCATCGGCGCCGACATCCTGGCCGAGGTTTCCGCCGATCTGGATTTCGAGGGCCTGCGCACGCAGCAGGAGGAGGCGGCGGAGGCGGCCAACCAGCGTGCAGCGGCGCCTGCCGCGCAGACGAAACCCAGCTCGCAAGCGGCGGAACCGGCGAGGCCGCTCCCTGCCACCGAAGAGACCGCCGAGCCCAGCGCCCAACCGGCGACAGAGGCTGCACCCGCAGCGGCAGCCACGGGAGCAACCGGCGAGGAACCGCGCAGGGAAGCTTCGTCTGCGGAAAAGGCTCCTGCTGTTCCGGCGGCTGCACCGGCGGAAGAAATTCATGCTGAAACCGCTGCCAACAAGGGTTTACAGCCGGAAGAGCCAGCTCCCCTTCCCATGCCCGGCCCCGTGCTGGTGCCTGACCCGAAGCCATTGCCAGCGGTGGCGTGCAAGACAGATGAAGTTGCAAAAGCGGAAGTGGGCAATCTGGCGCTGCGCATCATGCCGGCCGAGCCAGCAGGCAATACGCCCAGCGCGCCGATGAACGGGCCGGGGCAGGGGGCGAGCGCGCCGCAGCCTTCGCGCCCGCCAAGCGTCGCTCCGGCCAATGGCAGGGCGACAGCAGCAGCACCTAACGGAAAGGCAAAGAGCCCTGTGGATGTGGAAGCGCTGGCGGCGGACTGCGCCCTGTTTGGGATGGAGGGCCGACGCTGGAAGCGACCGGTGGGAAGGACGCCCGCGCCTCCAGATGCAGCAGCGTCCCGGCCCAGCGCGTCAACTCCCGCGCCAATTCGGGCCAATGTGCCCCGGCCCATAACGGCACAGATGCCGGCTCCTCCGGGCGTCACGCCCGGGAAACCGGCGCCGGTGAATGGTTCCGCGGCAGTTCCGGCAAACCGGTCCGGGCAAGCGGGCAGCCGTATGCCGGTGAACAGCGGCCAAGGAAAACTCTGGCCAACGCGGCCGGTGGCGGCGGCGATCAACACGCGCAAGCGGCGCCGGCAGCGCAGCCTGTTGGTGGCGGCGGGAGCCTCGCTGCTGCTGCTGATGCTGCTGATCTGGCTGCTAGGCACCAGCACGCCGACCACATCGCAGGCAGCTGAAGGCAATTCGACTGAGCAAAACACGAGCCAGCCGGCCGATTCTTCTTCGAGCGGTCAGCCTGCGGCGCCCTCTGACAGTTCTGTTCTCGACGTGGTGCAAGAGCTGCCGCGCCCCGGGGGCACGGGCGTGAGGGAGACGCCGCCCGCAGTGGTGATGCGTGGGACGCGCCAGGGGGAGCAACTGGTGCGGCGTGTGGATCCGGTTTATCCGGCGGCGGCCCAAGCCAACCGGATTCAGGGCCCGGTGGTGCTGGAAGCCACTATCGGTACCCATGGGTTCCTGCGCCACATTCGTGTGGTCAGCGGCAACCCGCTGCTGGCCGACTCGGTGCTGGACGCGGTGCGGGGCTGGCGCTATCGCCCACACACGGAGCACGGACGTACGGTGGAAACGGAGACGCGCATTGTGGTGAATTTCCAGCTGCACTCCGCTCCCGGGGATTCCTCGCAAAATCCGTAATCGGATTCAGTGCGTGCACAACCCTCAGCACTCTCTACAACTCCCAGGTCCCGCCAGCCCCGTAACTGATGTGAAGCCCAATTCACATCAATAACAGCGGTTGAGACCGCCCTTCGGACGTCTGTGCGGCTGAGGATTCTGCGTATCTTCTTGGTCGGGAGCGGGTCTAGCTCTGGGAGTGCGCAACCCACTTTCCGATAGCAGCATGATTCAACTAAGCCTTCAAGGTGTGCTTGCCTCTATCCGACAGCACTGGCGCTTGATGGTTGGAGCAGGCATCTGCAGCAGCATAGCAGCAGCTACTGGCGTACTTTTACGCCTGAACAGGGGCATGTTGATCGCGGAGGTCGTAGTCCTGCCCCGATTCTCCACCGCGAGCGAACTGATGTCCTATGCCCGGCGCGCCGGTTTTCAGGAGATCACTGCACATCCTGACCCCCCGCTGGTGATCGTCACAGGCATCAGGCGAGCGGCGGCGGTGCAAAGCGTCCATGCCTAAAGGTTGGCAATGATGGGGACCACCGAGCACAGAACCTGCGACTCACCCCTCGTTTCGGTCGTCATGACGACCTATAACGGCGAAAAATACCTCGGCAGTGCGATCGCCAGCGTTCTGCGTCAGAGTCTTAGTGACTTTGAGCTCATTGTGGTGGATGACTGCTCCAGCGATTCAACCCCGCGTATTCTTCGCGAAATCGAGGATTGCCGGCTGCGCCTGATCCACAACGAGCACCATGAGGGGATTGCAAATGCACTCAACAGGGCAGTGGCGGCAGCGGCCGGTAAGTATGTGGCCTTTCAAGACCACGATGACCTTTCGCTACCAGACCGGCTTCAAATTCAGTGCCAATTTCTCGAGGAAAATCCAGAAATTGGAATGGTCGGATCAAGCTGCCGCATCATTGATGCGAATGGCAATCTGGTAAGAGATGTAATGGTGAGGTGCAACGACGCCGAGCTGCGCTGGTGCCTTATCTGGTACAACCCATTCTTTCATACAACTTTGATGGCGAGGCGGTCGGCAATAACGACAATCCGCGGCTATTCATCGGACCCAAATTACCGCTTTTCGGAGGACTACGAGATGATGTCCCGACTGGCGATGAGCTACCCGGTCGCGAATCTGCCGCAGCCGCTTGCCTGCTGGCGCACACATGCGAACTCAGCATCTGAACGGAATCCTGCACGCCAGGTGTGCTCGGGGGCGAACATCTCTATTCGCAATGTAGCTGATCTTTGGCGGCGCGCAGGAGAACAAGCCGCGAATGAAACAGTTGCCCATGCGTATCAGGCCATGTGGTCCTTTCAATTCCCACCCCGACCCGGGCAAGAGCCGGCATCGCAGGAGCAGATGTTGCGGGCGCCAGA
>DASSQB010000267.1:0-4457 GCA_035702725.1 Terriglobales bacterium
CCACCTGAACGATGCCGTGCTCTCCCAGGTCGAGATGCCGCCTCTGCAATCCTTCTGGTTCGCCGGTGCGGAGAAGACTCGGGTCGAGGGTTTCCTGCTCAGGCCGCCCAACTTCGATGCTCACAAGAAATATCCCGTGAAGTTCCTCATCCACGGCGGGCCGCAGGGCGCCTGGGACGATGCCTGGAGCTATCGCTGGACTCCGGAACTGTTCGCAGCCGGCGGATACGTCGTGGTGATGATCAACTTTCACGGTTCCACCGGCTACGGGCAGAACTTTATTGACGCCATCAACGGCGACTGGGGCGGACGGCCCTACGTGGACCTGATGCGCGGTTTAGACTACGTGGAGCGCACCTACCCCTTCGTGGACCAGGACCGCGAGTGTGCGCTGGGCGCCAGCTACGGCGGCTACATGATCAACTGGATCCTGGGGCACACCACACGCTTCAAGTGCCTGGTCTCGCACGACGGCACGTTCAACACCGAATCGGCCTACGGCACCACCGAGGAGCTGTGGTTTCCGGAGTGGGAGTTCAAAGGCACGCCCTGGACCAACCGCGCCATGTATCGCCGGTGGTCGCCTCACCTCTTCGCGGCCAATTTCAAAACCCCCACGCTGGTGGTGCACGGACAGCTCGACTACCGCCTGGATATTTCGGAAGGCTTTCAGCTCTTCACCACGCTGCAGCGCCTGGGCGTGCCTTCGAAGATGCTGTACTTCCCCGACGAAGGCCACTGGGTTCTGAAACCGCAAAACAGCCAGCTCTGGTACAAAACCGTCAATCAGTGGGTTGATACCTGGGCGAAAAAGTAAGGCGTCGCGGGCGCTGGCGAAGCTGGTAGCTGGCGAACGCTTTCTGCGCGGCGCCGCTGCTGGCGATGAAGCCGGGTGGCGCCCACAAGCGCTGCACTTCGAATTGCAGCGGCAGGCCGGCGCCGGCAACCCCAATCATCTTCACTACCACGGCCCCAAAGCGCGCGTCCGCCGAGGGCAGAATAGAAACCAGCCCGTTGGCATCGGAATAAACCACGCGCTGCGCGGAACTAAGCACTACCGGGGCGGAGGGCGGCAACGCGTTCGGACCAGCGGAAACTGGAGGCAGCTGCCAGCGCATTACCGCCGAGAGCACCGTGACCGGCGCCATCTGCACCGGGTCGGGCGGCGAGACGGAATCGCTCACCCGCAGCGTCACCGGAGAGAAGACCTGGGCGGTGTTGATAATCTGCTGCTCGCCCGCCACAAACTGCAGCCGCAGCTCACTTGCCGGGATCACGAACACATAAAAGTTACTGCAAGGCGCAGCTCCTGGCATCACGCAGGCGCTGGCGTGAACCTCGCCCTGAACAGAGCTCAAGTTAAGGTTAACGCCGGCGTATCCCGCCGCATTCGACACCGCTGTCGTTGAGCTCAGGCTGGCGCTGCCCTGGGTCACGGAGTACTGCACCGTGCGTCCGGCAAGCGGCTGCCCGCTGGAGAGCACGCGCACGTTAAGAGCAAGGCTGCCGCTTCCGCCTTGCGCCACCCAGGCCGAGTGCGATAGCGCCGAAATCGCCAGCGCAGATGCGCTTCCGGTCACATCAGCATGAAGGTAGGCAGTGGGTGAAATTGCCGCGGTGACGGTAGATGTGCCCACCGCGGTCGGGGAAAGGCGCGTGACCGCCTCGCCCTGTTCGTCGGTCTGGAGCGAGCAGGTAGTGGCATTACAAGCGGAAAAGAGGACCCCGGACGGGCTGGCGCTCAGCCTTACGGTTGCGCCCGCCACCGGAGTGGTGCCATCCGCTTCGACCACGCGCACGCGCAGAGGATTGAGTGCTTCTCCACCCACCGGGGTGGCTGGGTTCGCCGCGCCTTGCAAAAGCACAATCTGGTCGTCGGACACCGCGCCGTAGGTGAGCGCGTTAATCAGGCTGCTGGTGGCGCCGTCGGCCGCTTGCAGATCAATGTTGTAGGTACCGTCGCTCAGGTTGGGCGCTGTAAGCACGATGCGGTCGGAAAAAGCGGCAATCACGCGCATATCGCGCCCGTTAATTATCGCCTTCGTGGCGGCGTTCAAGCCAATGCCGCTAACCGTCAGGGCCGCTCCGGGCGCCACCCGCGCGGGCGCGACCGAGTCGCCATAGAAAACACGCCCCCGGTAGCGGAAGTCTGGCCGGCCATCGCCGCGGAAGTCGGCGATTCCCAGCTTGAAATTGCCGCTCTCTAGAAAGCGCGCGTTGAGGGCCGTGGCCCCCATATCGCTGCTGTTGAAGTAAGACACAGCGACGTCGGGCAGCGAACCGGCGCCCGCCTTGTCCGGCCAAATCCCGATCACTGGCTGCGCCTTGCCCTCTGTAACTTTTCCGGCCTCATCCAGAGCCGTGGCCTTCACCGTAATCGTGCGGTTGGCACGGGCCGCCAGCGAGTAATAGTCAACATTGCCGTAAGGCGAAAGCGAGCCTGCCCAGTTGCCTGCTAAGGGCAGCCGGCCCGGTGCGGAAAACGTTCCCGCGCTCCCCCCGGCGGGAAGGACGCTGCCCGACATCGCGAAATCATGGATAACATCGTCGCCCTGGTTGAGCGTGAGCGTGACTGCTGCTGCCATTCCCGAGGGCGCCACCTGGCCGCCTCGATACGGCCCAACGGCCGCAAAATCGGCGCACGCCGGATCCAGGCTTTCAAGGCTGATCTGGTATTGCGTGCTGGTATCTCCCTGGGGAAATTCCAGCCCTGCCAGGTCGAAGTAACCTTCCAAAGCCGGATCATTGGAGCCGAACCTGTCGTAACGCTGGCCACTGTTGTCGGTGAAACCGGTAATCGGATTGCCGGCATTGCCGCGGAAACGAAAACCGGAAACCGATGCCACCGAGTAGCGATGGGAAGGCAAGCCGGTGGCGGGATCAATCCAACGCGCCACCACTTTGACGCCCTGCATGGGCTGCCCCGCCCCGCCGTTGTGCCCTCGAAAGTAAACGCTTCCGCGCACCCGCGCCGTGTGGTCGCGAAAGACCTGTTTGTCGGGGAAATTACCTACATTCGTGCCCGTCACCGGGTACAAGGAGGAGAGGGCCGCCCGGTCATCCATCTTGAGCTCGTCGCCGGCGGTGAAGCACACGGTGGAACCTGGGCAAAGCGGGTCGAGCGCATGCATTACGGGGAAGCCGAGGAAATCGTCGGTTACGGGGAATGGCCTGCGGGTGAAGACGTTGTTGTTGAGGTCTACCCAATCCAGACCCAGCGTCCGCCCCAGTACGCGAATCAGGTGGTACTTGAAATCCGCCAGCACAGTCGAGGTCTGGGCGCAATTGCCGTTCAGCACCACCAGCGCGTGCGCCAGGTGAGCATCGGCGCTGTAGTTGTCCGGTCCGCCATAGACGGCATTGCTGCTGCACATGTCGGCCCCGCCCGCGCCTTGACCCAGCAGAGCATCGGTCACCTTGCCATCCAGGTCATAGACAATGGCCACCGGCTTACCCAGCGCTGTCGGCTGGATGTCGGCTGGCATGTTGATCTGGCCGTAATCAATGAAGACTACGTTGCTGCCATTCACATCCTCATCGAGTTGCCCGGCCCGGGTAGCGCTGAGCGCCGCGGTAGGTACCGACGTCCAGCGCGAGAAAGCATCGGCTACGAATGCATTGGCCTCCGCCTGCGGCAGCACCGGGCTGAGGTCGCCCTGGTCGGTGTAGTACAACACCGTTCCTTGCTGCCAGGTGAGCGGCGTGCCCGCCGCGCCAGAATTGAACCCGCTCACGCCCGCCACCTTGAGCGGCCCGCCGGCGCGCAGGAGGGCGGGGGACAATAACATTGCGGCAGCGAAAGCAAACGATAGCGCGGTAATCGCACAATAACCGTACGCACGACAGTCTCCGGTTTTGCTATCGCGCTTCATTGGACCGCCGCCCTTCTTATGCGCCCGGCAAAATCCCGGTATCGGTATCTGGGGGGTGAACGCTTCCCTGTCCAGCCGGCGGGTTGGTCTTGCTGAGACAGCAGGAGCCGCTGCTGTTCGGCTCGCAGGACAATGTTCCCTCCGGCATCCACATCAAACTGCCCCAGGCGTCCGCCCACCACGCTGGTGAGTCCCGCGGGGCTGCGCGGATAAAGGAAAAGCAGCAGCCGCTGCCCCGGCCGAAACTGCGGGCCGCTGTCCCATCCGCCCGCCCACTGGGTGAGGATGAACGTCTGGCCACGCTGGGTGCCGCGCAGGGCGCGTTCCACTTGCAGAGTAGTCTGCACTACAGGCACCCGGTCCGGCTGCGCCGCGGGACTCTCGACTCGCAGCACGCGACCGGCGAAGATGAATCCTGCCTTTTTCGTCAGTTGGGTCAGGCTGAGGGGAGCGGGGCCAGTGGCCTGGGCTACCGAGCAATATCCCAGTCCCGCCGCCAACAGAGCCGCCCGCAGTGCGCGGAGGTGCAAGCTGGGGCTCACAACAGAAACCTGAGAGAACTCTGTCTGCTCACTTCCAGTCTAG
>DASSQB010000268.1:0-2958 GCA_035702725.1 Terriglobales bacterium
GCCGCGCAGGTCCTGGGCGAAGGTGCCGATGATGAACAGAGCAAACGCGAAAACCGCCGAGAGCAGGGGCGAGGAAAAAGCCGAAAAGAGCAGGGCCAGGGCGGTGATCAGCACAAACTGCAGAATGATGAAATAGAGCGCCACCAGCAGATAGGCGTCGGCGCGCTCGAAGTGACGGGCCAGGTAAAACACAGCAGCAAAAATACCGATGGCCATGAAGAAGGTGTTGACCACCAGGGTGGCGACCAGGCCGCCAAATTTCCCCAGGATAAATTCCCAGCGGCGCACGGGGCGGGAGAGGATGGTGTAGAGAGTTTTCTTGTCAATTTCTTTGGAAACCAGGCCGATGCCGATGAAGACGGCGATCACCAGGCCGAACAAAGAGACGGCGGTCAGGCCCAGGTTGATGACCACGTTGCGCTCGATGCCGATGGAGATCTGGCCCACCAGCAGGGAAGCCGCGACCATCAGCAGGGCAAAGCCGATCAGGTTGTAGAGGACGCGGTCGCGGACGGCTTCACGGAAAGTGTTGGAGGCAATGGAGGCGACGCGGTTCATCTGGCGCAGCCTCCGCTAATCTCCGAAAAGCAAAGCAGGTCCTTCGCTGCGCTCAGGATGACAAGAGGGAGAGATTGTGGTGCGGTCGCAGCGGAAACGCGGGGCGGACTCATCTGGCGGCCACCTCCGCCGGTGAAAGCTTCTCCACGAAATAATCTTCCAGGGTGGCGCGGACGGGAGTCACCGACACCAGCTTGAGGTTGGCGCGGCGCAGGGCGTCAATGGCGGCATCAAGTTGGTCTTCGGTGACAATGACGCGCGTCATCTCGCCGGTCTGGTGGCACTCGGCGTTCAAGCAGCGAATGGCAGGCGGCACCACGCTTCCTTGCCACATCACCTCCACTTTGCCGCGCACCGATGAAGTGAGATCGGCAATGACGCCAATGCTGCGCAATTCCCCTTTGTGCAGGATGGCCACCCGGTCGCAGAGCGCCTCCGCATCCGAAAGGATGTGAGTGGAAAAGAATATGGTTTTGCCCTCCTGCTTCAAGCCTTCCATCAGGTCGCGCACTTCGCGGCGGCCCACGGGATCGAGCCCCGACATGGGCTCATCCAGGAAAATCACCTTGGGTTCGTGCAGAATGGCCTGGGCGATGCCCACGCGCTGCAACATGCCCTTGGAAAATTTGCGCAACTGCACGCCGCCCACATCGTTGAGGCCGACGCGCCCGAGCACGGCGGCAACACGGCGGCTGCGCTCGCGCGCCTCCACGCCGGAAAGCTGGGCGTAGTACTCCAGCAGTTCGCGGGCAGTCAGATAGTCATAAAAGTAGGGCTGCTCGGGAAGAAAGCCGATCTGAGCTTTGACCCGCGGATCGTAGATGGGCATGCCCAGAATGCGGGCCGAGCCGGAGGTGGGATATATCAGGCCCATCAGCAGCTTGAGAGTTGTGGTCTTGCCGGCGCCATTTGGGCCCAGATAGCCGAAGACCTCGCCCTCCTCAACCGCCAGGTTAAGAGGACGGAGGGCGCAGCGCGGGCGCTTGCGCCAGAAGCCGACGGTGTACGTCTTCTCCAGGCCAAAGGTTTCAATGGCAGGCATAGGTACGAAGATTGGCTGAGAGCCTTAGAAGATTATATGCAAGGTGAAATAGGTAAGGAGGTTACCAAGGTCAGTGAATACGGAGAGTCAACGGGGCCCGCGGGCGGGGGTGCCCGCGCCACAAAAGCTGGCTGCGCTGCACGCGAGATCCTTCAGGCCTGAAGGCCCTCAGGATGACGCCTTCCTGTGGAAGGCGTCCACTCCGACAGATGCCCTGAGTCCGCTGAATGCGCGCCCGCGTCACAAAGGGCTAAACCAAAACATAAAGGGGAACAGCGGATTGCGCCGCTGCTCCCCTCGGCTTGTACCCTCCCCCAGGTACTTCGCCGAACTCACCTGACCGCTCCCTCCGGGCGGCAGGATGCACCGCGAAGCGCGCTCGGCCAAAAACCGCCAGCAGCGCCACAGTCGCAGGAATCATCGCAGGTTTGTTGCCATTCTGAAATTAACCAATCAGGTTCAAGGTGTTCCGCAAAGTGCCACAGGCTCAATGACTAAAGCGGTTGGGGGAGGAAAAGTAACGGAGCGCGGTGCAGGCGTTTTTGGGCCAGGGTTGGCAGTTTTCGTCGGCGGTAGCGCCAAAATCTGTCAAGGAGATCAATTCACAGCTCTCAGCCAGCGCTAAGCATTCAGCCTGTGCGCCCCTGGCAATTAGCATTTGCGGGTACCAGCACAAGTAACCCTTTCCAGAGAACAGGTTATGGGCCGTTCCCGAGACACAAGGTCCCTTTCGGCGAGCTCAGGGCAGGCTCTCGACTCGGGCTTTGCCTCGCAGGCTCGGCGCCCCTCCTGCGGGATGACAGAGCGATAGGGATGCTACTACGGGCTGAGTGCTGAATGCTGAGTGTTGGATGCATTACGCCGCGCGCAACGTAAAGAGCGTCAGTTCTGGTGGGCAATTGAAGCGCAGCGGCAGGGTGATAGTGCCCAGGCCGCGGTTGGTGTAGAGCGTGAGCGGCCCCACGCGGCGCAAGCCCCAGGGATACTTGCGGGCCAGTGGAGGCAGGTAGGGCGGGCCGATGACGGGGAGAACGATTTGTCCGCCGTGAGAGTGGCCGGAGAGCTGCAAGTCCACACGACCGCGGGGCGCCCAATCGGCAACATCAGGTTCGTGGGCCAGCAGGACCACGGCTTCGGAAGCAGGGATTGCTTGCAGGGCGAGTTCGAGATCGTCAGCGCCCGCCACGGCGTCATTGATGCCGGCCAGCCACAAGCGGGCGCCATCCAGTTCCAGAGCAAAGGACTGATTGCGCAGCACGTGAAAGCCGCGACTGCGCAGGATTTCAGATACAAGGTCGGGGTCGGTGTAATAGTCGTGATTGCCGAGGACGGCAAACACGCCCAGGCGCGGACGCAGG
>DASSQB010000269.1:0-10687 GCA_035702725.1 Terriglobales bacterium
GGAGGTAACGCCGGTTTCCTCCACCCCACCTGACAAAGAGAAGCCGAAAGTGCCGCTCAGCGGCGAGCAGCACCGTACGATTGTAAAGATTGGCCTGGCGCAGTTTGCAGCGGTCACGCCCGCCGACGATAGCGGGCACCCACCGCAGCGTCGTTAGGAGTCGCGCTAAATCCTGACAGAGACTGGCCGTTTGACAATCTTTCTGTTCGGCTAGGCGAAAATCTTGCTTTGGCCTATTTCCAACCTGGACGAATAGTGTTATCACTTATTAGCAACGATGTGGGAGCAGAGTGCTATCACCAGATAGCAGGGGCATTGGAGATGTCAGAGAGCCACCAGCCCGCGGGGGATGCTTCCGCTGAGCAGCGCTACCGGGCGCTGCTGGAAGTAACCGACGCCGTCGCCCTGCACGACGGGCTGGACCGTTTGCTGCATGACCTGGCGCAGCGCCTGCTCCAGGTTGTCCGCTTTGATTCCGTCAGTTTTGTGCTGCACGACCCCTCCGCCGGTGTCATGCGCGTAGCCCATAGCGAAAGCTTTGGGCAGAACATCCCATTGCCGCCAACCATGCCCATCAATGGTTCCGCGTCCGGGCAAGTGTGGGAGACCGGCAAGCCGCTGGTCCTGGATGATCTGAATAAAGAGCACCAGCTGGGCCCGGTGCTGAAAATCCTGCAGCAGTACGGCTTTCAATCCTGCTGCGTACTGCCCCTGACCGCGGCCGAACGGCGTTTGGGAGCCCTGGCGCTGACGAGCCGAAAGCCCGGTGTTTACGGCAACGCTGACCTGGAATTTCTGCAGCGGGTAGCGGAACAGGTGGCTCTGGCGGTGGACAACGTGGCCCAGCGGCAGCAAGCCCTGGCTTACCAGAAGCAGGTGGCCAGCGAGCGCGATCGCCTGCGGCTGCTGCTGGAGGTCAATAACGTCCTGGTCTCCAACCGCGAGATTCGCGATTTATTTCCCGCCATTTCCGATTGCCTGCAGAGAGTTGTGGCACACGATTACACCAGCCTCGCCCTGCTGGAACCCGGCGGCTCGCTCCTGCGCCTCTATGCCCTGGTGTTCCCCGAGGGCAAGGGACTGGTGCACGAGGAACTGGTGTTTCCGCGGGAAAATTCGCCTGGAGGCTGGGCGCTGGCTCACCGGCAGCCACTGCTGGCTGATCCACTGAGCACGGAGCAATATCCGGCGGAGATCACCGCGCGCATGGTCTCCGAGGGCGTGCGCTGTGCTTGCTGGCTGCCCCTGCTAACGCGCAATGCCGCCTTGGGCACGCTGAGTCTGGCCAGCTTGCGGGAACATGCCTTTCGCCCAGAGGACGTAGTCTTGCTGGCGCAGGTGGCCAGCCAAATCGCCATCGCTCTGGAGAATGCGCTGGCTTTTCGCGAGATTGCCCAGCTCAAGGACAAGCTGGCGCAGGAAAAACTTTATCTGCAGGAGGAAATTCACTCCGAATACAACTTTGAAGAAATTGTGGGCGAGAGCCGGGCCTTGCAGACTGTACTGCAGCAGGTGGAGACGGTCGCGCCTACCGGGGCTACGGTGCTGATCCTGGGGGAAACGGGGACAGGCAAGGAACTTATAGCCCGGGCCATTCATGATCGGAGCACACGGCGGGAAAACACGTTTGTAAAGATGAGCTGCGCCGCCATTCCCACCGGCCTGCTGGAGAGCGAGCTGTTTGGACACGAAAAGGGCGCCTTCACGGGCGCCATCATGCAGAAAATCGGGCGCCTGGAGTTGGCCCACAAAGGCACGCTGTTTCTGGATGAAGTGGGCGACATTCCGCTGGAACTGCAGCCCAAGCTGCTGCGCGCGTTGCAGGAGCGCGAGTTTGAGCGCCTGGGCAGCACGCGCACTCAGCAAGTGGACACGCGCGTGGTGGCCGCGACCAACCGCGACCTGGTCAAAATGGTGGAGGAAGGCACCTTCCGGCGCGACCTCTACTATCGTCTTAACGTCTTTCCGGTGCGCATTCCGCCCTTGCGTGAGCGCCCGGAGGACATACCCTTGCTGGTCCGCTATTTCGCGCAGAAGTTTGCCCGCACCATGAACCGCCAAATTGAAGTCATTCCATCGGAAACCATGGAGGCGCTGGTCAACTGGGAGTGGCCGGGGAATGTACGGGAACTGGAGCACATGGTCGAACGGGCGGTGATTCTCTCCCGCGGACCGGTTCTCAATGTGCCCATTGCGGAGTTGCAGCCCACCAACGGAGAAGCCAAAAATCTGCAGCGCCTGGACGACGCCGAGCGCGAGCACATCCTGCGCGTCCTGCGCGAAGCTGGCGGCGTGATCGGCGGCCCTGCCGGCGCTGCCAGCCGCCTCGGATTGAAACGCACCACCCTCCACTTCAAGATGAAAAAACTGGGAATCACCCGCGCCGACCTGTGACAGCGTTGGTGACAAAAGGCTGACATTCTGACTGCAGACTGTCACGCTTGGCTGACAGTCCCGCCCTGCCCCCAAGTATCTGTTGCTTAACCACCTGTATTTGCACTGTGTCCACGGTCACAACCGCTTGTGACCGGTTGGTCCCCTGCGTGCCCTTAGGCAAGCCAGAGTCAGGGAAGGCGAACACCATGTTCCGAGCAACAGTCGAGCACGACGGCGAGCTGGTGACGCTGCGAATCGAAGGACGGTTAAGCGGGCCATGCCTGGCAGAACTGGAAAACTGCTGGCGGCAAACGATGAACGGGAACGGCAGCCGGCAGGTGGTGGTGGACCTGAAGGAAGTCACGTTTGTCAGTTCGCAGGGCAAACAGCTTCTGGAAAGGCTCTGCCGTGCCGGCGCCCAGCTAACGGGTGATGGGCTGATGACACGGGCCCTGGTGGAACAAATTACCGAATCTGTGGGACTGGTAGGAAAACAACAGTGAGGGAGCGAACGATGTCCACAGTACACGCACCATACAACCTGGAAATGTCGGACAACTGTCTGAATTGCCAATTGCGGGGGCGCGGCTTCTTCTGCCAGTTTGCGGGCGAGGAACTGCGCGGTCTGGCGGCGGTCTCTTACTCCACTGTCTATCCGGAGAATTCGGTGCTGTTCGTGGAAGGACAGATGCCGCGCGGGGTATACATCCTGTGCCGCGGGCGGGCTAAGCTCTCCATGGTGTCGAGCGAAGGCAAGACGCTGATTCTGCACATCTCCGAGCCTGGGGACATTCTGGGATTGAGTTCCTGCCTGCTGAGCCAGCCCTACCAGGCGACGGTGGAGACGCTGAGTCCGTGCCAGCTCAACTTTATTCGCCGCGAGGATTTTCTGCACTACATCCGCAGCCATCCCGAAGCGATGTTCCGCGTGGCCGAATTCCTGAGCCGCGAGTACCGCGCTGCCTGCACCGAAATCGGGTCTCTGGGCCTGGCTCATTCGGCGGCCGAGAAGATGGCGCGCCTGCTGCTGGACTGGAAGGAAACGCATTCCAACGGCAACGGAACGACCGTACTCAAGCTGACCCTGACCCACGAGGAAATGGCGCAAATGATCGGCTCCAGCCGGGAAACGGTGACCCGCATGCTGGCCCGGTTCCGCGCCAAAAACTACATCGAGGTGCGGGGCTCGACACTGGTCATCCGCAACCGGGCAGCGCTGCAATCCCTGGCAGATCAAGGCGGAGGAGAACAGGGGGAGGAAGCGGTGGCGCCGCCACGGGTAAGCAATGTTTCGACAATCAAGCGGAGTTTCGGGCCCGGCCCGGGCAGCGCTTCGGGACCGCGCGCTCGGTCGGGTAAGTCACAGGTTCCAGCATTACAGCTATCGGCCAGATAGGGCCCCGCATCTGAGGTACAGGAGGGTGCCATGAATCCCGCGCCTATTTATTACTGCGAAGTTTGCGGCGCCGCGCAAAAAGGCGATGGCTGGTTCCTGGTCGCCGAGGACCAGGACCGGGATACTCTCCAGATCTTGAAGTGGAACAGCCGGCTGGCGCAATGCTCCGGCATGCGGCATGTGTGCTCGGCGGCTCACGTACAGGAATTGGTGTCGCACTGGATGGTGGACGACAGCCTGGATTACGGCTGGTCGCGTGAAGATGCCGCCTCTGCTTCTCTGGCCGCTGATGCCATGGACGAGTCCTACCGCCTGGGGGAACTCATGCTGGACCGGGCCAGCTTCGCCGCCCTGGGCGAGCGCCCTGACATGCTGAGCTCTATTCTGGAAGCGATTGATGGCGTGCTGCAAGCCCCTGCCAGCGTTCGCTCTCTCCTGGAGGAGGAAGAAGAAACAGCCCCGGTGTACGACGCGTAAAGAGAATTCATGCCGCTGAGAGCGCCGGGGCCAGTTCGCCGGCCAGGCGCAGCACTTCTTCGTAAAGAACGTCCCGCCCCAGAATCTCCAGTTCACTGCTCACCAGGCGGCTGGGCGATTCATCCCCAATCCGCACCAGGCGGCGCATGGGCGCCTGCCCGGGCAGTTCGGCGCGCGTGGCCAGGCCTTTGCCATCCTGCGTGCGAGACACCGCGAATACCGCGCGCCCATCGTTGCAGGTAAGGAAGACGGCGGTCACACCCGTGCCCGCGCGTTTGCCGTGACGCAGTTCCACCCGCAGGCGGGCGTCGCCACTGCTTAGCTCCCAGGCGGCAGTTTGCTGGCCCGGGACACCTTCTGGGGCAACGGGCCGGGGGTGTTTGAATCCGAGCTGTCGCGCCAGCCAGGTTCCCAGCAGCAGGGCATCCGCGGAAACATTCGGCTTCCCGCTTTCATCGCCGAACTCCACCACAATTCTGCGCAGCTGCCGTAGATAGGAGGCGCGCGCCGGTCCATCGAAGAGTTGGGCGATCAGCTGGCGCCAAGCCGTCAAGCGTGACCACGCCAGATCGCTCACCGCCTGGTTCGGGCGCTGAACCAGGGCTTGCACGCCGGGCCAATCGGCCGGCAGATCCTCCAGCCCGGCCGAATCCACGATGATGCGCTCAGCGAGGTCGCTCAACTGGCGAAAGAGTTCGCTGCCCAGCGAACGGACGTCGCGCCACCACAGGAATACGGGCAGATCGGGCAGCACCAGGGCGCGGACAATACTGGCCAGACGAGGATGAGCGCTGGGCTTGGCCGCGAGGCTCACCAGTTCCCGGCCGATGTAGCGGTTGCCGGCGTGGGAGGTGAGGCAGGAAGCGGACACCTCCGTGTGGATGTCCTCCTGCGACTCAGGCGGAGCCGGCGAAACCACGATGGCGCGGCAGGGATGGTTAGAAATGATGGGATCCAGCAACCCGGTAGCTCGCTGCACGTCGGCAAAATTGCGGCAGTAGACGATCAGGTTCAGAGTGCGCGAGCACAGCACCGGACCGGCGCTGGATTTCTCCGCCTCATGACGCCACAAATGGCGCAGCTCCTGCTCCACTCTGCTGGCATCCGCCGGAATACTGGTAGAAGACATCCTGATAACTTCCCTTCTTAAGGTTTGCGCCAGCAGCCGCCGCCCTTTAGCAGGCTGTCGGCCGCGGCCGGACCCCAGGTGCCGGCCGCGTAGTTGGGAAATGCGGGCGCGGTCTGGCTGGCCCAGGCTTCCAGAATCGGGGTAAGTATCCCCCAGGCCGCTTCGACGGCATCGCGATGGGCGAACAAGGTCGGATCGCCCAGCATGCAATCCAGCACCAGGCGTTCGTAAGCGCTGGCCGAAGCCACGCCGAACGAGGTGGAGTAACGGAAATCCATGGTCACAGGCCGCACGTGCACCGCCGGCCCGGGCTGCTTGGCGGTGAACTTCAGGGAAATGCCTTCATCCGGTTGGATGCGGATAACCAGCAGGTTGGGCGACATCTGCTCCGTGGGCGTGTGATTGAAAAGCAGCAGCGGCGCCTGGCGGAACTGAATGGCGATTTCCGTCAGTCGCTTGGGTAGCCGCTTGCCGGTGCGCAGGTAGAAGGGCACGCCCGCCCAGCGCCAGTTCTCGATAAAAAGCTTGAGGGCAACATAGGTGTCGGTAGAGGAGTTCGGGTTGACGCCGGGCTCGGAGCGGTAGCCAGGAACCTCCTTGCCGTCAACCCAGCCGGGGCCATACTGGCCGCGCACGGCGCAGGAATTGACGCGATCGCCGGTGAGCGGCGGAATGGCGCGAAGTACCTTGAGTTTCTCCCCCCGCACCTCCTCGGCGCCCATGGAAGTGGGCGGTTCCATGGCGGTGAGGGCCAGGACCTGAGAAAGGTGGTTCTGCACCATGTCGCGCAGGGCGCCTGATTCCTCGTAGTAGGCGGCGCGGTTTTCCACGCCGACGGTTTCGGCGGCCGTAATCTGCACGTTGTCCACGTAGCGGCGGTTCCAGATGGGCTCGAAGATTCCGTTGGCAAAGCGGAACACTAAGAGGTTCTGGACTGTTTCCTTCCCCAGGTAGTGGTCAATACGGTAGATCTGCTCTTCGTGAAAAACTTTGGAAATCGCCTGGTTCAGTTCGCGGGCGCTCTGCAGGTCGTGGCCGAAGGGCTTTTCGATAATCAGCCTGCGCCAGCCCTTCTCACCCTGGGCCAGGCCCGCGGCATCCAGTTGCTGCACGATGCCGGCGAAGGAACTCGGGGGTACCGCGAGATAGTAAACGCGGTTGCCGTTAGTGCCGCGCTGCCGATCAATGTCCTCGAGCATTGAGGAGAGACTGGCGTAGTCTTCGGGATGGCCGGGATGGGCCGAAAGGTAGAACAGGCCTTCGGCAAAACTTTCCCAGGCCTCACGGTCCACCGCTCCCTGCTCGCCGAACTGTTCCACCGCCTGTTTCATGGAGGCACGGAACTGGTCGTCGTTCAAGTCGGTGCGGGAGAAGCCCACAACCGAGAAGCCGGCGGGCAGCAAGCGCTCGCGCCACAAGTTGTAGAGCGCGGGCATCAGCTTGCGGCGGGTCAGGTCGCCGGAGGCGCCGAAAATAACCATGACACAAGGATCGGGGGTGCGCTCCAGGCGCATGCCCTCGCGCAGCGGATTTTCCATCGTCAGGACAGCCACATTCGCTCCTCGTACGCGATGAATCCTCTGTTTCTTGTCCGGCCCTGGGGTTAAGCGGCGCGATGCCCCGAATTCAACTCCGAACGCAGCTCACGCGCCACTTCCAGCAGTTGCGCCAGCCCGCTTTGCGCATTCGCTCCCAACTGCACCCGGGCCACGCGCCGGCCGCGCTGGGTGAGAGCCTGCCAATCGCCTTGCGCCTGCGCCCGGATCAGTTGGCCGAAGGTGTAGTTGGTTTCCGGCACCGCCACATCGGTCGCCGTCTGATCCACCAGCTGCAGGAACAGGCCAGTGTTGGGGCCGCCCTTGTGCAACTGCCCCGTGGAATGCAGGAAGCGCGGCCCGTAGCCCGCCGTGGTAGCCAACCGCGATTTTTCTCGCAGCAGCACCCGCAATTGCTCCAGCGCTGCGTCGGTGGCAGAAGTGGGCTCCAGATACGCCTGCAGGGAAATGTAGTTTCCCGCCAGCGCCCGCCCCAGCCATTCCTGCAGCGCGCTCTGCAATTGCTGGCGCTGACCAGCCGGCACTTCCGGCGCCTGTTGGCCGCCGGCTTTGCCCTCCATGGCCTTCTTGGCCAGGTCCTTTGCCAATTGCACGTCCGGCTGGTTGAAGGGCTGAATGCCAATAACCGCTCCCGCGGAGGCTACTGCCATCTCCCAACGGAAAAATTCCTGGCCCAGGTCATACTTGTCCTGCAGCGCAATGCGCGCCACCGGATGTCCGGCCTGCTCCAGGGCCGCGACCCTCGCCTCCAGTTCTTTACTCTCGCCGGGAATGTGCAGAAAGGCGAAGAAGCGGTCTTTGTCGTATGCATCGGGCGCGCCCACCGGTTCGTCAGCGATGGGCACAATGCCCTTGTTGTCCTTGCCCGTGCTCTCGGCGATCAACTGTTCCGCCCAGATGGGATATGCCGCCAGCGAAGGCGAGGCGAGGAACGTGACTTTATCGCGCTGCATTCGCGCCAGCTCTCCCATGGCTGCTCCCAAGGCCAGCGTCGGGCACTTCTTGGAATCCACACAAAAGGCGCTGGCTTCAGACATGGTCCAGGCTTCATCGAGCAGGCGCTTCACGTCCATGCCAATGAGAGCCGCCGGAACCAGCCCAAAGACGGTGAGCGCGGCGTAGCGCCCGCCGACTTCCGGTGGGGCGGAGAACACGCGGCGGAATTTTCGCTCGCGCGCCAGCTTTTCCAGCGGCGTGCCGGGATCGGTGATGGCCACGAAGTTCTGGCCCGGCTGCTTGCTGCGGTCGCTCACCAGCTTCCAGAAGTAATAGAAGTAAGAAAGCGTTTCCGTAGTAGTTCCCGATTTGCTTGAGACCAGAAACAGCGTGCGCAGCGGGTCAATGTGGCGTCCCACGGAGAGCACCGCCGCGGGGTGGGTGCTGTCGAGCACAATCAGTTCGGGATAGCCCGCCGCATTGCCGAAGGTACGCTGATAAACTTCCGGCGCCAGGCTGGAACCGCCCATGCCCAGCAGCACGGCATGCTTGATGCCGGCATCCCTGATGGCAGCCGCAAACGTTTGCAGTTCCTCGACATGTTCATGCATGGCCTGGGGCAGGCTCAGCCAGCCCATGCGGTCGGTGAGTTCCGGCACCGGCTTGGGCGACCACAAGGTGTAGTCCTTGGCCCACAGGCGGCGGTTGAAGTCGTCTTTCTGCCACTGCGCCAGGCGCGTGTCCACCGCCGATTGCGCCGGACCGAGGCTGAGCTGCTGGCGATCCACCGGAGTTGAAACCAGCCTGGTGCGCTTCTCGCGCAGGCTATCGAGGAGCTGGCGCATGGATTTATCGAACGCCTCCACGCCATCTATCGAGAGCTGCTCCGTAACCTGGTTCAGGTCAATCCCCACCTGCTCCAGCCGGGCCAGCGCGGCCTCAGCTTCCTGCTCGCCGGCATCCAGCGTAGGCGCGACTTTGCCGTGGTCGCGGAAAGCATCAATGGTGGCCGGAGGCAAGGTGTTCACGGTGTGCGGTCCGATCAACTCTTCCACATATAGAACATCGCGGTAGGCCGGATTCTTGGTGCTGGTGCTGGCCCACAACGGCCGCTGCAGGCGCGCGCCGCGACTCTTGAATTCGCTGAAGGGCGTTCCCAGGAAGATTTCCTTGAAGCGCCGGTACACGCGCTTGCTGTTAGCGATGGCGATTTTGCCGCGCAGGGCCAATGCTTCCGGCGTGCCGATCTTTTCCAGCGCGGCGTCCACCATGGTGTCCACGCGGCTCACAAAGAACGATGCGACCGAAGCCACTTTGCTGGGATCCTGATTGCGTCGCAAACCGCGCAGGTAGGCGGCCGCCACCGCCTCGTAGTGCGCCAGCGAGAACATCAGGGTGATGTTAACGTTGATGCCCTCGGCGATCAGCGCCTCAATGGCGGGAATGCCCTCGGGCGTGGCCGGCACCTTGATCATCACGTTGGGCCGGACCACGGCGCGCCACAGGCGCTTCGCCTCGCTGACCGTAGCCGCGGTGTCGTGTGCCATGGAGGCAGGCACCTCCATGCTGACAAATCCGTCCGCGCCCTCGGTCTTGTCATACACGGGCCGCAGGATGTCGGCCGCCATCTGGATGTCTTCGATCTCCAGGTGATCGAACATCTTTTCTAGAGTGACGTGGGGCTCCTTCGCCAGCAGCGAGCGCAGGCTTTCGTCGTAGTCGGAGCTGCCCGCGATTGCCTTGTCGAAGATGGTGGGGTTGCTGGTAACGCCACGCAGGCCATCTTCGTCGCGCAGACGCTTGAGGCCGCCACCGGTAAGCAGGTCACGACGAATGTAGTCCAGCCAAACCGATTGTCCTAGCTCCTGGAGTTGCTTGAGCGGATTCATCTGCGATTCCCCTTCCGTCGTTGCTAAGCGAACTTAAGCGCGCAGAATTCAGCAATCAGCACTCAGCCCGCAAAGACCGCGAGCCGGGATGGCAATTCCGGGTGATACACATGTAATAAAACCATCGTATAAGTGTCGCGTTAAGCCGACCCTCAGCGGCTAAAGCCGCATGATACGCCCCCCGGACGGCGCGGCTGAAGCCGCGCCCTTCCGAAATCGATTCTGAAACGCGCTCCAATTGCGAAACGTACTTCATCCACAACAGGTCGGCGGTTGAATGCTGACCGCTGAGTGCTGATTGCTATCGTCTCCCCACCAACCTCAGCGCGTGCTCCACCACGTTGGCCACGTTGAAGCCGAGTTTGTCCATGGCCACGTTGCCGGGAGCTGAGGCGCCAAAGCGGTCAATACCGACTACATCGCCGTTCTCGCCTACATACCGGCACCAACCCAGGGTGGCGCCTGCCTCGATGGCCAGCTTGGGAAGGTCCGCAGGCAGCACCTGCTTGCGGTAATCCGGCGGCTGCTCGTCGAACAGTTCCCAACAAGGCATGGAAACTACGCGGGCGGCAATCTTCTGTTTGGCCAGTTCCTCGCGCGCAGCCAGCGCCAGTTGCACCTCCGAGCCGGTGGCTATCAGCACAATTTGCGGCTTGCCGCCTTCGCCTTCGGCCAGCACGTAAGCGCCTTTGGCCACGCCTTCACGAATGGGATAGCGCTGCGCATCCAACACCGGTATTTTCTGCCGTGTCAAAGCCATGGCCATAGGCCGCTGGCGCTGAATAGCGATGCGCCAGGCTTCGACAGTCTCATTGGCGTCTCCCGGCCGCATGACGGTCATGTTGGGCATGGCGCGCAAACTCATCAGGTGTTCGATGGGCTCATGCGTCGGCCCATCCTCGCCCAGTCCGATGCTGTCGTGAGTAAA
>DASSQB010000270.1:0-6290 GCA_035702725.1 Terriglobales bacterium
AGGGGCAAGCACAGCGATGCGCACGCAGTTGCGCCCCGCCTGCTTGGCGGTATAAAGGGCAGCGTCGGCGGCCTTGACCACCTCGTCGCGAGTAGCGCCGTGGATGGGGTGGGCAGCCGCCCCGGCGCTGATGGTGACGGCTCGGGGCACGCCGGGGAAGCGGTAGCCGGCCACCTCGCGGCGCAGCTTTTCCGCCACGCTGAGTGCCTGCTCGGCGCTGGCCTGAGGCAGGAGCACTGCAAATTCCTCACCGCCATAGCGGCAGACCACGTCAATTTTGCGCAGCTGTTGCGAGAACACCGAGGACACTTGGCGCAAGACTTCATCGCCCAGCAGGTGGCCGAATTCGTCATTCAGCCGCTTGAAGTGGTCAATATCGAGCATGATCACCGCCAGGCTGGTGCCGTAGCGGTGTGCGCGCTCCATCTCCTCGGCAATTTTCATCTCGAAGTAGCGGCGGTTAAACATGCCGGTCAGGCCGTCAATGTAAGCGAGCTGGCGGACCCGGTCCACGTAGTGGACGTTCTGGATGGCGGTGGCGCAAATGTCGGCCACCGATTCCAGCGGTTGCGCGTCAGTCAGCTGGAAAGTGTTGAGCTGGGCGCTGTCCAGGGCCAGCACACCCAGGGTCTGGCCGAAGGAAATCAGCGGAATGCACATCTTGGAGCGGGTCTGCTCGAACATGGGCAGATATTGCGGCACGCGGGCCACGTCATTTTCCACCACCGTGCGGCCGGTGGCCATGCAGCGCCAGGCAATGGCGTCGCCGATAAGCAGGCTTTCGGCATCGGATCCGCGCAGGGTGAGGCCGCCCTCGTGGGCGCGCAGCACCAGCTCCTGGTCATCGCGCAACAGGACCGAAACGTGGTCGCCGGGGAACGATTGCCGCACCAGCGAGCACACCTTTACTAGCAGGTCCTTCAGGTCGAGCACGGCGGTGGTCTGCTTGGCGATGGCGTTGATGGCCTCCAACTGCGCCGCGCGGTGCTGCTCCAGGGAGTAAAGGTGCGCGTTTTGCAGCGCCATAGAAGCCTGAGTGGAGAACAGGGTGAGCAGGTCAATGGTGTCAGAATCGAAGAAGTCAAGCTGCTGGCTCTGGCAGTCGAGCACGCCCACCACCTGGTCCCGCACCATCAATGGCACCGCCAGTTCGGAACGTGTGCTCTGGGCGGAAATGATATAGCGGGAGTCCCTGCTGACGTCGGGGACATAAACCGGGCGTTTTAGGCACGCGGCCGCCCCGGTAATGCCCTGGTCCAGCGAGAGCCGGATCTGGTCTCGGCCGGCGTCCCAGCCGATCTGGCTGCGCACCTGCAGTTCCTGGGTGTTTTTGTCCAGCAGGAGGATGGCTACGTTCTGCAGATGAAAATAATCGCGTGCGATCATCAGGATCTGATTCAGCACCTCGTCCAGGTCGAAGGTGGAGAGCACGGCCTGGCTGGCGTCGTAAAGGACGGCGATTTTCTGCATACTTTTCCAGCCTGGATTTTAGGGGGTGTCGGGAGATGTCCGGAAGTTACCGAGGTCACCTCGGTTTCGCACTAGCCGGCTATTCTGAGGCGTCGCGGCGGGGGCGGCGCAGGCGCTTGAATAGCTCCAACAAACCATAGATAACAAGGCAGATCCAGAAGTCCACTACCAGCCCAAGGTCGAACTTGAAGGTGGTATGGCGCGCCGGGCGAGGCAGGTGATCCATGGAGAGGAAGTAAATGACGTTGCCCGCCACCACGGCGATGAACGACTGCCAGAAATTCTTGGGAAAGTAACTCTTGCGCTCGCTCTTCCTCGGCTCTGCTGCCATTCATTCAATTATGCCCTGAACGCGGTGCTGAGCGTTGCTGTGGAACGCGCCAGGGGGCTGCCTTGGTTTGCTACCATCACTGCAGGTCTCCATGCTGGAACTGAGTACGCCGGTGCAATACGTGAAAGGGATTGGCCCCCGCCTGGGGGAAGTGTTGGCGGGGAAGGGCATCAGCACGGTCGAGGACCTGCTCTACTACCTCCCTTTCCGCTACGAGGACCGGCTTAACCCACGCACCATCGCGGAGTTGCGTCCCGGCGAAATGGCCACTGTGATCGCCGAAGTGCGGGGCTCGGGGCTGTTCCGCACTTCGCGCTCGCGCACCGAGATTTTTCAGATGACCGCCGGGCAGGGGCGGGGCAAGTTGACGTGCCTGTGGTTCCACGGCCGCTACCTGATGGGAAAGTTCCAGCCTGGGCAACTGGTGGCGCTCTACGGCAAAGTCGAGGAGGATACCCGGGGCCGGGGCGGGCTGCAGATTATCCAGCCGCAGTTCGAGATTCTGGGGGAGGCAGAGGGCGAGGCTGCGGACCGGGCAGCGCAGTCGCTGGAAATCGGCCGCATCGTGCCCATCTACGAGTCGGCGGCAAATGGCAAAATTACCAGCCGCTGGTTCCGGCGCATCATTCATTTCGTTCTGGATAACCTGCCGGAGCTGCCGGAGAGCATTCCCGGACCGATTTGCCAGCGCCTGCAGTTGATTCCGCGACAGCAGGCATTCTGGGAGGCGCATTGGCCGGAAGCGGGCGAGAGCCTGGCCAACCTGCAGGCGGCACGCACCCCGGCGCACCGGCGGCTGATTTTCGAAGAACTGTTTTTCCTGGAACTGGGGCTGGAGCTGAAGCGGCGGAAACAGCGTACCCAGACGGGAATTTCCTTCGAGCTGAATGACCGAGTGCGCCAGGCCATCAAGCGCATTCTGCCTTTCCATCCCACGGCGGCGCAGAAGAAGGTGCTGAAGGAGATCGCCTCCGACATGGAGCAGCCCTTCCCCATGCGCCGGCTGCTGCAGGGCGACGTAGGCTCGGGGAAGACAATTGTGGCGCTGGAGGCCGCCATTATCGCCATCGAGAATGGCTGCCAGGTGGCGCTGATGGCGCCCACGGAAATTCTGGCCACGCAGCATTATCTTTCGGCGCGCCGCATCCTGGAGCACGCCGGGTACCGCATTGTGCTGCTGACCGGCTCGATGGAACAGGACCGCAAGCGTGACCTGCGCCGGCACATCGCCCGAGGCGACGCGCAACTCGTAATCGGCACGCACGCCCTGATCCAGGAGACGGTGGAATTCGCGAACCTGGGCCTGGTGATCGTGGACGAACAGCACCGCTTCGGCGTTATCCAGCGCTTCAAGCTGATGAGGAAGGCAAAAGAAAGTCAGGCCGAGGCCGTCAGCTACGAACCTCGCTGCACGCCCGATGGCGCGGCCATCCAGCGCCGCGCGCCAGGCTTCGCGCTGGCCGAACCCGACACGCTGGTGATGACCGCAACCCCCATCCCACGCACGCTGGCACTGACCATCTACGGCGACCTGGACGTGAGCGTGCTCGACGAGCTGCCGCCGGGGCGGTCGCCCATCACCACCCGCCGCGTGCCTGACCAGCGCGCCGACGAAGTCTGGGATTTTGTGCGCAAGCAGGCGGCCGCCGGGCACCAGACTTACGTGGTCTACCCGGTGATTGAGGAGAACGAAGAGCGCGAACTGAAAGCCGCTATCCAGATGTACAACAAGCTGCGCCGGGAGATTCTGCCCGGCCTGAGGATTGGGCTGCTGCACGGGCGGCTGGAAGCGGAGGAGAAAGATGCGGTGATGCGCCGCTTCCAGACGGGCGAGATTGACGTTTTGGTTTCGACCACGGTCATCGAAGTAGGCGTGGATGTGCCCAATGCCAGCGTAATGGTGATTGAACATGCCGAGCTCTTTGGCTTGGCGCAGCTGCACCAGTTGCGCGGGCGCATCGGGCGCGGGCCGGCCAGTTCATATTGCATCCTGATGACCGGGCGCAAGGTTTCCGAAGAAGCCGAGCAGCGGCTGCAAGCCATGCTGGGCACCACCGACGGCTTCAAGATCGCAGAATTGGACCTGGAACTGCGGGGGCCGGGCGAATTTTTCGGCACCAGGCAGGCGGGCATGCCCAGCCTGCGCGTGGCCAACATCGTGCGCGACCGCGAACTGCTGGAACTGGCAAAGATAGAGGCGGCTGGTCTTCTGGCTGATCCCAAGCTCGACATGCACAAGCCAGAACTGGCGCGGGCTTTTGGCCATCTGCGCAGCCACTGGAATAGGAGGTATGGATTGGTTGAGGTGGGGTGAAGCGGTGGTTCTTGGCTTTTAGCTCTTGGCTCTAGCTGCCGACTGCTTGCGACGGGCAGGCTAAGAGCTAAAGGCTAAGAGCCAACAGCTAACCTACATCTCTTCCGCCTTGTGCTTCCACTGCTCCATCTGTTTCTGGATTTTTTCTATATCCTTGCGGTGGAGCTCCATCTGGCGGCGTGCTTCGTCGGCCGCCCGCTGCGTCTGTTCCTGAATTTCGTGCTGGTGGGCCTGCACCTCGCGCTGGGCCCGCTGCACCGCCTCCTCGACTTGCTTACGCATTTGCTGGTGGTTCTTCCAGAACTCTTTCTGCGCTTCCATGGCCTGGCGCTGGGCGCGCTCGATTTCCGGGCGCATCTTATCCATCTCCGCCTGTAACTCACCCATATCGAGGTGGGCGACGACGTCCGGTTCCACCGTGATGGCCTGGCCGGTCTGCCGGGGCGAGGCGAAATTGATGGTCAGCGGTTTGCGGTCGCGTACGACGCCAACGGGGACCGAGCCGCCCGCATGTTGGCGCATGGCGTTGCGCCAGTCGCTGGTATCGGTAACGGGCCGGTCGCCCACGCGCACAATTACGTCGCCGGCGCGGAAGCCGGCGCGCTCCGCCGAACTGCCTTTCTCCACCGAGCGCACCAGCACACCCTGGCCGTTCTTCACCCCGAAGAAGTCGCCCAGTTGCGGCGTGAGGTTTTCCACCATCAGGCCGCCGCGCACCGAGGAGTGCACTATTACGTCAATGGCCGGCACATCGAAGCTGGGCATGGCCGGCATCTCGAAATTACCAGGAACGCCGGGAGGGTTCGATCCAGCCATCACCGCCATGGCGGGATATTGGAACAGCTTGCGGCGGCTGGCCAGCTGGGCTTTTACGGTAATTATTTGTCCGTCGCGGCTGACGCCCAGGTTAACTGTGCGTCCTGCCGGAGTTTCGCGAATCATGCGCCGCAATTCTTCCTGGCCTTCCACCGGCTGGCCGTTAAAGCTGAGGATCACGTCCTGCTCGCGCAAGCCGGCTTTGCCCGCGGGCGCGTCCTGGTCCACCATGGTGACTTCCACTCCGCGCTCCTCTTTCAGCTTGAGGGCGACCATGCGGTCGTGAGTGATGTCGCGGGTATCAATGCCCAGGTAGGAGCCGCTTTCCTCGCCAAACATGCCGGTGGGCATGTCGGGTTGCAGATTCAGGCAGGCGGCCGATTGGGGCGGGGCCAGTGCCCCTGCCAGAGCCAGCGTGATGGTGGCGAAAAAGAGTGTACGCATATAAGTTCCCCGTTATGAATTTGTGGTCCGGCGCATCATTTGCTGGTACTGCGCAGGAAAACGATGTCGCCGGAGCTGGTGTGCACCTTGAGCACAGGGCCGCCGCCGTTCAGGCTGCCTTCGGCAGTAATGCGCTTAGGGCCGTAGTCGCCGCCCTCAGATACCACCTTGATTTGCGGAAAATCAGACTCGATCCTGTGCCCATTGCCCATATCAATGGCGGCGTGGATGGTGACCGGGAGCGTAGGCGCCAGGTAGACCGTGATGTCGCCGGACGGGGTTTCCAGTACCGAGTTGCTGAAGCCGCCGCGGCTGGCGACAAATTGCGCGGTAATGCCACCGCCGCCGGTTTCGGCGCGCGCACCCTGGCTGAGGTTCATCAGCTCGATGCTGCCGCCGCCGCTCTCGGCGCGCACCGGGCCATTGGCCAGCGCCAGGTGGATGCTGCCGCCGCCCGTGTCCATTTCGGCGGGCCCGTCAATTTGACCCAGTTCAATGCTGCCGCCGCCCGTAGAAGCTTTGACCCGGCCCTGGCAGCGCTTCACCTGGATGCTGCCGCCGCCAGTCTCCAGGAACGCGCCCTGCAGTCCGTCGAGGACGACCACGCTGCCGCCGCCGGTCTGGGCAGTGATTTTGCCCTTGGCAGAAGCCACGCGGATGCCGCCCCCGCCGGTTTCCAAATTGAGGTCAGCGCCCGCATTGCCCACGTCAATGCTGCCGCCCCCGGTGCTCCCGGTGATGTTGCCGCCGATGCGGTCCAGCTTCAGGCTGCCGCCGCCACTGGAAGCGTCCACGCGGCCGGCAATATCATTCACGGTTACGCTGCCGCCGTCGGTTTCCACCTTGGCAGCCTCCAGCGATTGCGGAACCTGTAAGGAAAAATCCGCCGAGAAGTGCCGCGCTCGCCCGCCCATA
>DASSQB010000271.1:0-4594 GCA_035702725.1 Terriglobales bacterium
CAGAGCTGCCGGTATCCCCGTTCGATGGAGCCGTAGTTGACGATGTTGTAGCCTGGCGTGCTCTGGCTACAACCGTCACAACGGACCTGGTGGCGCGCGGTGGATTCGAGGGTGTCCATGTTGAGTGAGCATAGCAGAGACCGCCGGGCGGAAGAGCAGGTGGGAGCCGGCGGCAGCCCTTTGCGATAGAGTATTGATTCTCAACCGAGCTGGAGTTTGCTGCGCCCCGGAGAGGAATCGCTTCGCTCTCCGGGGCCCGAGCTTCTGGGAGCGTCACCTCCCATGGGCCCTCCCGAGAATCCAACAGGCCATCGCCGAAAGCAAGTGGCGGCGCGCCGCCGGCCACGGCCGCGCCGGTGCCTGCTTAAGGGATGCGAGCAGCACTTTCGGCCGCGGCATGCGCAGCAGCGGTATTGCAGTACGAGCTGCCGCCAGGCGGCACGGGCCTGGTCGCAGTGGAAGGCCCGACGGAAGTACCGGACCACGGCGCGCGGTAAGCAGAAGCGAAGCCGGCAAAGCCAGCGATACCGGAAACGCGTCAAGCAGCGCCAATCGCCCGAGAAAAAGGCTGCTGCGGAGGCCGCGAGGGTCATCACTACGAAGTTTTTTCGATGGCTCGTGCAGCCGGCCCGGCTGCTATGAATGCTTCCGGCGTTCGCGGCGATCACCGCTGCAACGGTTTTGCTCGCACGCGTGCCGACGTGCGATGGAGCGCGTCTGGGAACGGGAACGACGCTGGCGAAGGCGGTATGGCGGGCGCCACCGTTTTTGTGGGAGGCGGCCTCTTGCGCGGCAGCCGTGAAAGCCTGGAAATAAGCTTGCCATATTGATTGGCTCCCATCATCGCGTTTACATTCAACCTGTGCTGCACTGGGCTGACGAAAACGTGCGAGAGCTGGAATGTCGCGAGATTGGCGAATACTACGGCCGCTATCGTCTGCATCTGCCGGAAGCGGAGCGTGCCATGGCGCGGTCGCTGGAGCGCTATGGGCAGTTGTCGCCCGTGGTGGTGTGCCGGCGCCAGAACCGCTACGAGCTAATCGACGGATTCAAGCGTCTGGGCGCTGCACGCACTCTGGCGCACCTGTCCCATCTTTCGGCTCGGCTACTGGAGGCTGACGAACGCACGGCCAAGGCGGCGATCTATGGACTGAACCGCGCCGGCGGCCGCACCCGGGAACTGGAAGAAGCGTGGATCATCCAGGCCCTGGTGCGGGAAGACGCAATGAGCCAGGTGGAAGTGGCCGAGTTGTTAGGGCGCCACAAGAGCTGGGTGTGCCGGCGACTGGCGCTGATCGAGCGTTTGGGATCTACGGCCCGCGATGAACTGCGTGTCGGTCTGCTGTCGCCGACCGCCGCGCGCCAGATCGTGCGGTTGCCGGAGGGCAACCAGGCGGAGGTTTTGGAGGCCATCCGGCGCGAAGCACTAAGCGGCGCCGAATTGGCCGGAGTGGTGGACCTCTGGCTGGCCTGCGCCGAACGGCGCCAGCAGGAATATCTGCTCCGACATCCACGCGAGGCACTCTCGCAAGCCAACGGAAAGCTCCCCGCGGTCCACGATCCCCGGCTGAGTGAAGACGGGAACCGTGTCTGGAAACGCGTGGGATTGCTGCTCGATGTACTGGGACGGATGGAGGTGTGGCTGGCGCATCAAGGCCGCACGGGGTTGACGGCCGAGGATCGCGTGATCCTGCTCCCCCGTTTCCAAAGACTGGCGCGGGACGCCGCGGCGGTGGCGGCCTTGAGCCAGGATTTCGTCGGCGAACTGGAGCAGCGATGAACGAGTTCACGCGCAGCGAGATCATCCGGCTGCACTATGGCGGCGCCTCACAGCGGCGGATTGCGCGCCTGCTGGGCATCGCGCGTAAGACCGTGGCGCAAGCCCTGGCGGCGCACCAGAACCGGCGCACGGGCGTGGCGGAAAAAGAACGTGAGCGCCGGTCCAGCCTGCTGGACCCGTTTGCGGATCAGATCACGCAACTGCTGCAACGCTATCCTCACCTGACCGCGGTGCGGCTTTATGAGGAACTGCGCCGCTTGGGGTTCCAAGGCCGTTACACGATTGTGCGCCAGCGGCTGCGGGCACTCCGGCCGCATCTGCCCAAACCGCCGGTCGAGCGTTTTGAAACGGCGCCAGGGCTGCAAGCCCAGATGGACTACTCGCCCTACGAGATCGATTTCACCGCCGAGGGCCGGCGCCGCGTGCACGCCTTCAGTTATATCCTGGCTTACTCGCGCCGCCAGTATGTACGGTTTGTGGAGACGCAGGATTTCGCCACCACCATCCGCGAACATGTTCACGCGTTTGAATCTCTGGGTGGTTTGGCTGCCACCTGCCTGTACGACAACATGAAAGTCGTGGTCACCGGCTATGACGGTGACCAGCCCATTTACAACACCCGCTTTCTGGCTTTCGCCACATATTACGGTTTTCAACCCTGGGCTTGCCGTCCCCACCGGCCACAGACCAAGGGTAAGATTGAGAGACCTTTTTCGTATATTTCTCAGAACCTGCTCAATGGCCGGACCTTCACTTCGCTGGAGCATCTGAATGAGGTCACCGCACAATGGTTGGCCGAAACGGCCGATATCCGCTTTCATCAGGAGATCAAGGGCCGCCCGATCGACCGCTTCCAGGAAGAAAAACCGCACCTGCTGAGTTTGCCGGCGCGGCCCTATGATACGGCCCGGGTTCTCTACCGCACCGTCAACAGCGAAGGCCAAGTGATGTACCTGCAGAACTTCTACTCGGTGCCCTGGCAGCGGATCGGCGAACTGCTGCCGGTACGCATCACCGAAAAAGAGTTGATCGTCTACGGTCCCGATGTGCGCGAGATCGCCCGTCATGAACTCTACTCTTCCGGGATTACCGGGGAGAAACACACGCTGCCGGAGCATGTCCCCGCACGCGATCATCAGCACAAATACGAGCTGCTGAAGGAGCGCTTTGCGGAGTTCGGACCAGACGGCGTATTGTTCTTCGACGAACTGATCCGCACCCACCGGCGGGGAAAAAGCGACGCGGCGCGCGTGCTGGGCCTGCTGGTCACCTATCATCGCGACGATCTGAAGCAGGCGCTGGAACGCGCCGTCCGGTATCGCGCCTACTCCTGGTCGGCGCTGGAACGCATCCTGGCAGCGCAGGCGCGCCCTCGCTCGGTCTGGGAGTCGCTGGAGGCGGAAGCGCAGGAACAACTCGACGCCATTTTCCGGCAGTCGCCCTTATCGGTTCGTTCCACAGCGGAGTATCAGCCGCTGCTGGAGGAAACGGCTGGTGATGATGAAACCGAAGACCAACAAGACCACCACGACGAAGTTGACGACCCCACTGCGTGACCAGTGTTTAAGCTACTTTGCCACGCTGGGGATACCGCTGGAGCCCGCTGCGCTGGATGAGCTGTTAAGCCGGGCGGAAAAAGAGGGCCTGCCCCATCTGCAGTTCCTGGATCTGCTATTGGGCGCGCAGGCCAACGCCCGCCGCGAACGCGGCGTAGCGCGCCGCATTCGCGAAGCGCACTTTGCGGAGGACAAGACGCTGGAAGGATTCGACTGGCAGTTCAATCCCGGGGCTTTCGACCGCGCGCGCATGGAAGAGCTGGCCACCGGCGATTTCATCCGGCGCCGAAGCAATCTGATCCTGGTCGGCTGGAGCGGGATTGGCAAAAGCCACATCATCCAAGCCATCGGGCAGAAGGCCTGTGTGCATGGTTACCGCGTTCTGTACCGCACCTCCGCCGCCTTGCTGGCCGATTTGACGGCATCGCTGGCCGACAAAACTCTCCCCGCACGCTTACGCCGCTATGTCAGCCCGGATTTCCTCATAATCGATGAATTCGGGTTCGACCGCATCGAGCGTGTGGAGTGCCCGGAAGCCGCGCATCTGCTCTACAAGATCATTGCCGCACGCAACCAAAAGCGCTCAACCGCAGTGGTGACCAATGTGGACTTCGAGAAATGGGGAGAATATCTCACCGACGGTCCCCTGGCGATGGCTTTCCTGGATCGGCTGGTCGAGCGCGCTATCGTTTTGAAGGTCACGGGCAAGTCTTACCGCGCCTGGTTAGCTCAACAAGCCGCCGAAGCCGAAGCTGCCAAGAAAGAGTCGAAGTAATCGCCTGGCCGTTCCAGCCGCTTCTTCACGCGCGCTGGAGGCCAGAGCGTAACCCATATGCTGGTTCCCTTTCACCCGCCAAAATGGCCCCCTTCTTCACCGCCATCGACACATGGCGGGGGAAGTTACCCGTTACTGCGGTGTCACCCACATCGGACTGGTCCAAACGACCGCCCCAAATGTCCGCGGGTTGGTTTCACAGGAAAATTTCGTTAGCGCCGCGCCCCGCTGCAGACCGCGCACGTAATAGTAGCTTTGCTTGCCAACTGGCGCGGCCGCGTCTTGCCAGGTGAAGGAGACCGAACTCGACCCGGGGGTTATACACGGTGGCTGCATCCCGACGCTGGCGGTCGTACATGGATAGATCACGACCCCATCCTTCACCACGTCCACTCGCTCCAGCGCGCTCGAGCCCTGGATCGTCACCGACAGCGTGGGCTTCCCGGTCCAGTTAAAGACTTCGCCCATGAAGTGATCTCCCAT
>DASSQB010000272.1:0-9567 GCA_035702725.1 Terriglobales bacterium
TGGCGGCCATTCTGGCCAAGGCCGGAAAGAAAGTGATCGCCGTGCAGGCTCCCGATGCCCACGAAGTCCAAGGCTGCAATACGCGGCAGGAACTGGCTGAAGTGGATGGGGAGTTGCGCATGAAGAAGTGCCAGCAATTAATGGACAGCGGCGTCACCATCTACCAGCCACAAACCTGTGTGGTTGACTCTGACGTCACCATAGGTCCGGACACGGTTATCGAGCCTTTCGTTCACCTGCTGGGCGCCACGCACATCGGCGCCGAATGCCGGATCCGTTCCTACAGCGTGATCATCAATTGCGAACTGGGTGACGGCGTGCTCATCCGCAACGGCTGCGTGATGGACGATTCCCGCATCGGGGCGCAGGCGGCACTCGGCCCTTACACTCATTTGCGTCCCGGCTGCCAGATTGCCGAAGGCGCGCACATGGGCAATTTCGTGGAAGGCAAAAAGCTGAAGCTGGGCAAGGGCTCCAAGGCGCAGCACCTGAGCTATCTTGGCGATGCCGAGGTGGGCGAAGGCGTGAATGTCGGCGCAGGAACCATCACCTGCAACTACGACGGCTTCGGCAAGTACCCGACCGTGATCGGCGACCGTGCCTTCATCGGCAGCGACGCCACCCTGGTGGCGCCGGTGAAGGTTGGTAAGGGCGCTTATATCGGCGCCGCCTCCTGCATCACCGAGGATATTCCCGATGACGCCCTGGCCATAGGACGCGGCCGCCAGGTCAACAAGGAAGGGTGGGCAAGGCAGAAGCGAGAGGAGCGGGCGTCGGCGAAAAAAGCTTAGGTGACAGAAGTTTCAAGTTTCGAGTTTCACGTTTCCCTTGCAGACGAGTACTCCTGAAACTTGAAACTGGAAGCTCGAAACTGGCTCTCAGGCATCATTCCCTGGCCCCTCCCCATCCAAACAGAGTTAGCCATTCCAAATTGGAGGGAAACTTATGGCAGAGGAGAGCAAGAGCAATCAAAAAACCTTTAAGTGCGCCGACATGGGCCACAAAGACTGCAACTGGGAAGTGAGCGGCCGTTCGGAAGAGGAATTAATGCCGCAGATTGAACGCCACGGGCGCGAGCGCCACGGCATAACCAACCTCGATGAGGATAGCAAGCGCCGGGTGCGCGGCAACATCCGCGACCGGGCAGCGTAAACATTATTCTGGAATCGAGCGGGGCGGCCAATCGGCCGCCCTTTTTCTCTTTCTCTGGATGCTAGAATCGCCGGTTTGAGGAGCGTTGTGGGCGAAGAAAACGGCAACGCGGCGGAGCGACACTTCCTGGCCGGCCTGGAGTTGTTTGCAGCCGGCGACCAGCAGCACGCTATTGCCGAATACCAGCTTGCTCTCGCCGCTGATCCCTGTTTTACCGACGCCATGCACGGCCTGGTGCGCATCTACCAGGACCTGGACCAGCTCGATGAGGCCGTGGCGCTGGCCCGGCGCATTTCGGAAACCGATCCCGAAGACGTGCTCGCCCACACTACCCTTTCCATCCTCTATCAGAAGAAGGGCATGGTTCCGGAAGCGGAGTCGGAAGCCAACAAGGCGCGCATTCTGGGGTGGAAACACCAGCTGCGGGCGCAGAAAAAAGCCAGATAGCTGAGTGGCCGGCTAGCTGACTGGCGCGCCTGATTTAATCATTTCAAACATTAGGTGCCCGAATTTCTCGTGAGGAAATTCGCGGTGAACTCTCCAGCCTTGGCTTTCATAGAACTGCACAGCCCGAGTATTCGACTTGACTATCCGAAGTCGAAATGTCTCTTGCCCCCGACTGCGTATTTCACGTTCCGCATGCGCCAGCAGCATAGCGCCGATTCCAGTCCTGCGGCTGTCGTTTCGAACCCACAAATCACTCACCCATTCGTCCCGGGTCATGGTCACGCCAACGATCTCTTCTCCCGAAATTGCCAGCCAGGCTGAGAGCCAATTCGTTTCACCGATGGGTACTTGTCGGTTTGCGAATAAATAGGCAAAGGTCTCGTCTGCGATGATCTGTACCAATTCGTGAATCGCCCGGCCCTCGTCGGGCCTCGCCTGGCGAATGACGATTTGTCGGGCCATGGAGGCACTCTAACCGATAGCCTGCCGGTAACGCGTTGATTGCTCTGGGCGCAAGCTGACCAATAGCTCGAAGGAGTATAGTAACGTCCAAGAAATTCACATCGGCGTAAGTCATGCGGGCCAAACGGACCGTATCCTCAGAAAGCACAGACGCTCCAAGTTGGCGCTCTCCGTCGGTGTTCTCGATGGAAGACGTCTGGCGCGACTTCCGCTTTGCCCTGCGCTCGCTGGCCAAGATGCCGGGCTTCACCACCATCGCTGTCCTCGTGATCGCCGTTGGCATCGGATCCAACACAGCCGTCTTCTCTGTGATCAACACGGTGTTGCTGAAGCCGCTCACCTATCCCGAACCGCAATCGCTGGCGCAATTGATGGAAACTGGGCCGCAGGGGTCATTCCAGGGCGCCAGCGTGCCCAAGTTCAACATCTGGCGGCAGCAGACCAGTGTTTTTCAGTATGTCGCCGGCTACGACCAGGGCGGGGCCGGGCTCAACCTCACCGGCGGCGGCGAGCCGGAGCAGGTGCAGGGCATCCACGTGACGGCCGATTATTTCCGGTTGTTCGGCGCGCCCACTCTGATGGGCCGCACATTCACCACCGCGGAGGACAGCCCCCATGGCGGCCACGTGGTCGTCCTCAGCTACGGTTTGTGGAAGCGACGCTTCGGCGGCGATCCCGGCATCGTCGGCAGAAATATCCAGCTGGATGGCGAGCCCTTTACGGTTGTGGGCATCATCGGCCGCGGCTTCGTCACCGAGCAGGGCGGGGACCTCTGGCTGCCTTATCAATTCGACCTCACGACGCAGGACATGGCCAATTACTTCGTGGTGGCAGCCCGGCTCAGACCCGGCATCACGCTGCCTGCGGCCAACGCACAGCTGAAACTTGCCACTGAGCAGTATCGCCGCACTTATCCGGGAACGCTGGACCCGAAGGACAACTTCAGCGCGATTTCTCTGGAACAGAGCATCGTGGGCGACACCCGTTCCTCCCTCCTCGTCCTCCTGGGAGCCGTTGGTCTCGTCCTGCTCATCGCGTGCGCCAATGTAGCCAATCTTCTGCTCATCCGCGCCACCGCTCGAAGGCGCGAGCTCGCGACCCGTGCTGCCCTGGGCGCCGGCCGCGGCCACATCGTTCGGCAGCTGCTAGCGGAAAGCCTGGCGCTGTCGCTCAGCGGCGGCGTTCTGGGTCTGGTTCTCGGCTTTCTGGGCGTCCGCCTGCTGCTTGCCCTAAGCCCAGGGGACATTCCACGTGTCGGCCAGGACGGCTCAGCGGTTACGCTCGATCACAACGTTCTGCTCTTCACCCTGGGCGTCTCGGTGCTCACGGGAATCTTGTTTGGGCTGGTGCCGGCCATCGCCGCCACGCGCTCCAATCTGGCGGCGGCCATCAACGAGAGCAGCAATCGCTCGGGTGTTGGCTTCCGCAGCGGCAAAGTACGCTCCACCCTGGTGGTGAGTGAAGTCGCACTGGCCCTGGTGCTGGTGATTGGCGCCGCCCTGCTGATCCGCACCTTCATGAAGCTGCAGGCGGTGGATCCGGGCTTCCAGACCCACAACGTGCTCACCATGACCATGTCCATCGGCGGCGAGCGCTTTCAGAAAACCACGGGTGTGGCGCAGATTATTCGCAGCGGCACCGAGCGCCTGGACGCTATTCCCGGCGTGGAAAGCGGCGCCGCTTCCTGTTGCCTGCCCCTGGAGGGCGGCTTCAGCCTGCCGTTTGACATTGTCGGCCGCCCCAAAGGCAACAATCCTACTACCGGCGAAAGCGGCTACTTTCCTGTGTCGTGGAGCTTTTTTGATGCATTCAAGGTGCCCATCCTGAGGGGACGCACTTTCACCCGGCAGGATGACGGTTCGGCGCCGGGAGTGGTGATCATCAATGAGGCGATGGCCAAACAATATTGGCCAAAAGGCAACCCGCTGCAGGACCGCTTGTTAGTGGGCGCCAGCATGGGACCGGTTTTCGTGGAACCGCCGCGCCAGATTGTCGGCGTGGTGGGCGATATGCGCGACCAGGGTCTGAGCCAAAACCCCATTCCCACCATGTATATCCCCATCGCGCAGATGCCCGACAAGGTGACCGCCCTCAACTCGCGTATCGCTCCGCTGTGGTGGATTGTGCGCACGCGCGTGGAGCCTCACACCCTCGTCAAACCGATTTCCGCTGCCCTGCGCGAGGCCAGTGGAGGGCTGGCCGTGGCGCACATCCGTACCATGGATGAAATGGTCATCCTCACCACCTCCCGCCAGCGCTTCAATATGCTGCTGCTCACCATTTTTGGTTCTTCGGCGCTGCTCATGGCCGCCATCGGGATTTACGGGTTGATGGCCTATTCCGTGCAGCAGCGTACGCAGGAACTCGGCATCCGAATGGCGCTGGGCGCGCAAGCCCCAGACGTGCGCAACATGGTGGTCCGCCAAGGGATGGTGCTGGCGGTGGTTGGCGTGGTGATCGGCATCGGTGGCGCTTTGTGGCTAAGCCACTTTCTGAATATTTTCCTGTTTGGGGTTACCGCGTGGGATCCCACTGCTTTCCTTGCGACACCGCTCCTGCTTACCGCGGTCGCGCTGCTGGCGGTGTGGGTGCCTGCCCGGCGGGCCACCCGCGTCAGTCCCATGACCGCGCTGCGGTTTGAATGAGCCGCCGCCTGCTTAGACGATCCGTGCACGTGCTGACACTCAGGCCAGGTTCGCAGGTTATTTGTGTGGGGCATGGCAACGTCAGCCGAAAGAGCCTCTCTCCAAGTCAATAGAAGCAGCGATTTCGGCCCGGCGCCCAAACACGCCTCCCGGAGTCTGCGCGAGGGGGTAACCATGAGCAGCAGCGATGACTCCGGGTGCCGGGGAGCTCTGCAGCCGGGTCTGCTGGTGAAAGATCGTCTGGGAGCACGCAAGCGCATCACGCGTGTGGAGGATGATACGGTTTATTGGGAATACATTAGCCAGCCGCCCCCGGGCGCGCCCCGCGAGAGTTCCACCTCCTATGATGATTTTGTAGACAGCCACTTTGTACTGCCGCAGCCCGGTTCTTCGCGAGGAGCAGCTTAGGTGCGCTCTGTTTGATAGCACGCAGGTTTCCCAGCGCCATCCCCGCTAGTTTCGCGGCGCATCTATATGCGCATTTGGGTCTTAAATCAGGAGGTTTTCTCAATGCGCCGCGCAAGTCTCGCAGTTTCAATCGCCGTGTTGCTTCTGGGCCTGGCGGCCTGGGCCGCCGATATTCCCATGGTGGCCAGTTCGCTGGTACCGGCAGCGACCGGCAAGATCAGCTTTCAGCACGATCGCAACGGTAACATCAAGTTCACCGTTTCCACCAAGAACCTGGCTGCTCCCAGCCAGCTAACCCCGGCCAAAAACGCCTATGTAGTTTGGATCGAGCCGCGGGATCAGCAGCCGCTGAATGCCGGCGTGCTGACCGTCAACAACAACTTGGAGGGAAGTTTTTCCGGCACTACCCCGCAGAAGAATTTCAACGTGGTGGTCACAGCGGAAGATAATCCTACCGTCACCCAGCCCAGCGGACCGGAGATTCTCCACGGCACCGTGCAGGCAAGGTAAGCAAGGTCAATAACGGAGAGCGGCCCCAGGGCCGCTTTCTTTTTTGCGCGGGGTTTGGGCAGCCTCTTTCGCTGACTATCAGGCTGCGATTTTGCGGCGGACGAACCTGCGGGCGCGCTCCAGCGCGCTAGGCTGGGCCACGGGTACGCTGGCCGGCCACGGTTCCTCCACTCCCATCAGTGCCAGGGCTCCGCCCAGCAGCGCCAAGTTCTTAGTAAAGTTCACCATTTCGGCCTGCCGCTGGTTTGGATCTTGATGGCTCCAGAAATTGTGAATCATAGGCGAAACTCCGGCCAGGAAGCCGATGATCGCCAGCGTTCCCAACTTGGGTTTGACGCCGGAGAGAATGCTCGCTCCGCCCATAATCATCATGGTCCCGCTGGCTACGACCGCTACGTCAGGCATGGGAACCTTCTTGGCGGCGGCATATTGAGCGAGCATTTTGCGATCGAGAAAGTGATGGATGCCGCTATACAGGAAAAATCCGCCAAAGACGAGACGGCCGAGCAGGAATGGTGTTTTCATCGAACTAACCTCGAAGCCGGATGACTGCTGAGATTCCACGGCGCGCGTGTTTGTTGCCTACATGCGGAGTCGCCACACGCATCACTCGGGAAAACTGCAGTTGGGACTTCACAGCATAGGGCGGGATCGGAAGGCGAGCAGGCAAAGCCCGCGGCGAAACCACGGGCTCTGGCTGCTTGGGTCAACTACTGCAGCTGCAGGCTCTGAAGCATGCGCTTGTAGGTGGACTTCAGGCGGTTGAAATCCTTTTGCGGCGCCACGAACACGGCGTAGACCAGTTGATTGTTCGGGCTAACCAGCGCGACCAGCCAATCCTGCTCGCGCAGCGGTTGTCCATTCTGCTGGATGGGCGAATTGCCGACCATCATCTGCGACCGTCCCTGCATGCCATTCACCTGAATGCCGCTGCTCGAGCCCGTAGCCTGCAGGCCGGGATTGGATTGCTCCATACTCTGAACCAGCGCCTGCGTAGCCTGGTCGAGTGATGCGCCGCTGGGCATTTGCGCCGCCCCCATCACCATTCCATAGGCCACCGCGCCCTGCGACGCTCCCGCCTGGGGGGCAATAGTCAGCCCATTCTGGCTGGCCGCCGTTTGCCAGTTGCTGGGATAGGAAATGCTTATCCCTCCCTGCTGATACTGGCTGAAGCTTCCGCTGGGCTTTACCTGGCTGTAGCTGACGTTGGTCAGAGTTCCTCCGCCGCTGCCCTGGTCACCGGGCGAGGTAGAGGAAACCGGGACATTCGCGGGGACAGCACCGGTTTGCCGGTTCTGTTGCGCCCACTGGCCGCTCTTTGCTCCCTGCGCAATCTGCTGCGCTGTATACGCCTTCACCTTGGTGGCGTCTTGCCGCGCTGTCACGAAAGCCGGACTGTTGTCCTGGTATTGCTTGGGCGGCCAGTCCTTGATTTCGTTATCCACCGCCTGGACGCGATTACCCGGGTTGGGGTGGTCGCTGAGGAACTGCGGGCCGCCGCCGCCGGATTCCTTCTCCAGCTTCTGGAAGAACTCGGCCATGGCTTTGGGGTTGTAACCGGCCTTCCACATGATAATGGCGCCCACCGAATCGGCCTGAGCCTCGTCGCCGCGCGAGTACTTCATGCTTAACATCCCGCCGGCCATCTGCCCGCCAATACTGGCAACAGCCCCGCCAAACCCTCCCATCATTGACCCTAAAACCTGACCCACTCCGGCGAGAATGTTGGGGACAACGCTCTGCTTCATCTGCTTGGCCGAGTGCTGCATGTAGACGTGCGACATTTCGTGCGCCATCACGCCGGCCAGCTCAGCTTCATTGTCCGCGGCGGTAATGGTGCCCACGTTGATAAAAATCGGCCCTCCCGGCAGGGCGAAGGCGTTGATCTCCTTCTGCTCAACCACGTGGAATTGATATGGCCAGGTGTACTGCTGGGGTATGACCTTCTCCAGCTTCTTCCCTAACTCCTGCACGTATTTCGTGACCGGGCTGGAATCGGGCAGCACCGGCATCTGCTGATACACCTCTCCCATGGCCTTCAGGCCAAGCTGCTGCTGTTGCTCACGGCTCAAGGAGACCTGGCCGGGGTTGGGCAGTTCAGGCGTGTGCACGGCGGCAAACAGCCACACCGGCTGTGCAATCAAGAAGGCGAGAAAAAGCGCCAGCAGGCGTGGCGCCAGGCTTCGTTCTTTCATAGTCAGAATGATACAGATGCGAAAGAGCTAGGGCCAGGATTGCCCGCACGCGAGATCCCCCGGGAGGCGAACTAAATCCTTTGCTGCAAAGGGCAAAATCGGAGGTTACAAATCAGATTTTGAGGGAGCGGCGCCACTTGGCATGTAACCACATGAGGATTCCGAGGGCACAAATCTCCAGCGGCCCAGGCTGAGTAATGCTGAAGCTCCATAGGGTGCTGACATTCTGGGTCGCGACCCAGATGGCCCAGATAATGCCGCCGGCGGCGGCCAGGCTGCCCACGCGTTCTTCATTCTTAATGCGCATAGCAGGCAGTCATAGTAGCCGGGACTGGTGGTGTAGGGAAAATTACCGACGTGCTATACCGTCTGGCCCATTCGGGCACATTTCAATTCGCGAACTTCGCTTTCACGATTGCTTCGCGAATTGCTTTTCTCACCAAGTTTTGCGGATGCGGGTGTCGAAGGCGAAGCCGCCGTTCTGGTCACGGGTGCCGCTGAACGACAGCTTGGGCGAAACCCTGTACTGCAGTTGGATCACCTGGTCCTGAGTGGTAGTCACATCGGTGGAGAAAGTCACGAATAAATTGCCCGTGACCCTCTGCTGAATGGTAATGCGCGCGCCCTTGTTCGCCGTCCCCGAGCTGCCTGCTCCGCCCAGCACAGGATCCACCGAAAGTTGGGAAATGCCGGCGACCTTGGCCACCCGGCTGGTCACCTGCCCTGTAACTTGCGAAGCCACCACCGATTCAGCGCCCAGCGTGCCCGGCGTGGGATTGGCAGCCGCGGCTTCGGTCGTCTGCCCAAAAGCCAGAAGATGGATGATGTCGGCGGGGGGGAGGGCGGGCACCGAAGAATAATTCGTGTGCATGCGGTCCACCGGCCCTTCAAAGCGCAGGTATATCTGATATTGCTGGATGGTGGTGTTGGCGGAAACGTTCAGCACCGGCTCGGTGCGCATGGGATTGGCGAACTGAATAGTGCCGCCCTCCAGGATGTAGCGGTTACCCATGAAGATGAGATCGCCGCCGTTGATATTCACCCGCCCGAGAATTATGGGATCGGCGGCCATGCCCCGCAGTTGCAGGTTGGCAGCCGCCTGCAGGCTCAGCTCCCGGCTTACCAGGTTCACTCCCGTGGTGGATTGTGCCGCGACATCAAGGCGTAAGTTCTGGGCGAAACCGCCGGCGGGTGGGGGCGCGGACTCCGAGCCGGTGAACTGGCCCAGGAAATTGCTCAGGTCGAAATCGGGGGTGAAGGAGAGCTCGTTGATTCGTACCCGCCCACCCAGCAGAGCTGCCTCGCGTGTACCCGTCAAGGTAAGGTTCAGGTCCAAACCTTCACGGATGCCCTGCGGATAAAGCAGGCGCATATCCTTGGCGGCCACCGCCAAATCGAAGCGGAGAGCTGGCCGGTAGATGACGCCACCGGAGGCGTTCACCGTGCCGCCTCCCACAGTGCCCTGGAAATGAGTGATGTCCAGCCGATCGCGGGTCAGGGTAAGCGTTCCGTTGCCGTTCTGCAACCCTATGGGCGCGCTGCCCGAGGCCAGGCTGGCATTGACGATTTGCACCTGCCCCTGGATGTTGGGATTGGCCCGCGCGCCATAGGAATTTATGTTGAGGCGCACTTCTCCGGAGCTGGTGATATCGGGAGAAAACAGCTCCGCTATCTGCAGATTGATATTGCCCTGCAGCAGCATGGAGGCGGGCGCCGAACTGGTCGTGGGAATTGTGGCTTGCATTTGC
>DASSQB010000273.1:0-2349 GCA_035702725.1 Terriglobales bacterium
AGTTGCTCGTAGTCGGCATTGATGCGGGCGCCGATGGCGGTGGACTTGGTGAAATCGAGGGGGGTGCCCTTCACGCTGGCAATCTGGCCAGTAGGTATCAGGTTCGCATTCACCGGCGTGAAGCGACTGGCGTGCAACGTCAGTTGCTGCCCCAGGATGTCCCCGTGCCCTTGCCCGGCCAAGTTGAAGTAGGAGTGGTTGGTCAGGTTGACCACAGTGTCTTTATCGGTCGTAGCGGCGTATTCAATTTTCAGGCTGTTGTCATCGGAGAGGGTGAAGCGGACATCCACCGACATATTCCCGGGAAAGCCCTGGTCGCCATCCTTGCTCAAGAGGCTCATCTGCACCGACGCTGCCGAAGGGGTGGAAACGTCTTTCGCGGTCCATAGTGCCTTGTTAAAGCCGGTCGTGCCACCGTGCAGAGTGTTGTCGCCATCATTTTTGGGCAAAGTGTAAACGTGGCCATCCAGCGTAAACTTGCCGTGAGCGATGCGGTTTGCATACCGGCCCACGGTGACTCCGAAGTACGGCTTATTGACGGTGTAGCCTTCCACATGGTCGTAGCCGAGCACCACGTCCTCGATCTTGCTATGCCGGTCGGGCACCTTCAGGCGCACAATGGTGGCTCCGTAGTTGGTGATGGCCGCTTCCATCCCGTTCTTATTGCGCAGGATGTAAATATCAGCTTCGCGGCCGTCCTCAAGTTTGCCAAACGCCTCTTTGTGCATCCGGTTGTTGGCGGCCGCCCTTTCGAATTTTGGCTGGTGTTGGGCGAAGGTCATGGATACGTAAAGCGCCAATGGCAGAAGCAGCTGGGCACAAATGGCGATGCGTTGCACGTAACCTCCTTGGCTGGCGAGCAGCGGAGTTCCCCGGCTGCGCTGCGAACTAGGAACGGTAATGCCTCGGCCGGGTTCTGGTCAACTTTACCCAGGGCGGATTGCTCCTGCGCGCACCTGTGGTAAACTCGGCGTCCCTGCCGGGACAACCTCAGTTCGGACGCCAGAGATGAAGCGTGCCGTCTCACCTCCTCGCGTAGTCAAGGTGGAAGACCTGCGGCGCGTGGCCCAGCGTCGCGTGCCGCGAGTGGTGTTCGATTATCTGGACGGCGGCGCCGACGGCGAAGTCACGCTGCGCGAGAACTGCCGCGCCTTTGAGCAGGTCACCTTCCGTCCGCGCCATGCCGTAGCCGTGCCCGCCTGCGACCTGCGCACCCGCGTGCTGGGGCTGGACCTGGCGCTTCCCTTCCTGCTGGCGCCGGTGGGCTACAGCCGGGTGATGCACCGCGATGGCGAATGCGGCGCGGCGCGCGCCGCCGGCAAGGCTGGCACCGGATACATCCTTTCTACCCTCTCCGGACACCGCCTGGAGGAGGTGAAGGCGGCTTCGACCGGACCGGTGTGCTACCAGCTTTATCTCCTGGGCGGGCGCGACGCGGCCAAGGACGCGGTTGGCCGGGCCCGGGCCGCGGATTGCGCGGCGCTGGTGGTCACCATTGATACGGCGGTTGCAGGTCTGCGCGAGCGCGACGTTCGCAATGGGATGGTCGAACTTTTGGGCGGCAGCCTTTTCTCCAAGCTGCCCTACATTTCCCAGGTGCTGACGCGCCCGCGCTGGCTGCTGGATTTCCTGCTCGATGGCGGCGTGCCGCCCATGGCCAATGTCATCCTCGCCGACGGCAAACCTTTGCCTCTGATTGATGTGGGCGCCGCGCTGGCTGCCGCCGCGGTTACCTGGGAGGATTTGCGCTGGTTGCGGCAGGCCTGGCCGGGCCCCATCGTGGTGAAGGGCGTGCTCACCGCTGAAGACGCGCGGCGCGCGGTGGATGAGGGCGCAGCCGCTGTGGTGGTCTCCAACCACGGAGGGCGGCAGTTGGATTGTGTTGCGCCCACCCTGCGAGCCCTGCCGGAAGTGGTGGCAGCCGTGGGCCACAAAACCGAAGTGCTGATGGATGGCGGCATTCGTCGCGGCAGCGACATCGTGAAAGCCATCTGCCTGGGCGCCCGCGCGGTGCTCGTCGGGCGTGGCTACGCCTATGGGCTGGCAGCGGCGGGCGAGGCAGGCGTCACCCGCGCAATTCAAATACTCACCGCCGACTTGGAGCGCACGCTGCGCCTTTTGGGCTGCGCCTCCATCCGGGAACTCGACCGCTCCTATGTTGAGGTCCCGCCGGAGTGGACGAAGGGATCGTCCCAAGCCTCGGCCTGAAAAATGACAACCACAGAGGACACAAAGGACACAGAGGTTTTTTCAGGTTGCATTCCCCACTGATTAGTCTGTATGAGTTTGTCGGTCACGAGGTGCGACATGGCGACATAAGAAATGAAATAAGTCTTTCTCGGTGTCCTC
>DASSQB010000274.1:0-3449 GCA_035702725.1 Terriglobales bacterium
GAAATCGCCTTCCTTGACGCTGGTGACTTCGGCGCCCACCGCAGCTACCACGCCGCAGAACTCGTGCCCGGGAATGAGCGGCGGGTGGATGCGGCGCTGCGCCCAGGGGTCCCAGTTGTAGATGTGCAGGTCGGTGCCGCAAACGGAGGCGACCTTTACCTTGACCAGAACGTCGGTCAGCCCGATTTTGGGGATGGCAACGTCGCGGACTTCCGCGCCCGGCTTCGGCTCGGGCTTCACCACGGCCAGCATGGTTTCAGCCATTCATCTTTCTCGCCTTCCGTTCCTACGCGCCGGGGGATGCGAAGTGCAGCAGGAAACTCTTGATTTTAACATCCGTATGGAGCTCCGTTATGTGCTCCACAGGTCACCATTGGCCTGGGACAGCTCATGGCTTGTACTTCTCCTGCCCGGGCTTGGGCACGCTCAGCGACTTCCACCGTAAACCACACAAGTGCTTGGCCAGGTAGGCAATCTGCCCGACGTGGTAGGCATAGTGCAGCGAAGCCACGTTGAGGGCCTTCAACACTGAATAGGGCTCGCCGCGAATCGTCACGGTGCGCTCCACGTCTTGCGGGCGCAGATCCTCGAGACTGCCGAACAATATCGCCCAGCTCTCTTCCCAGGAGCGCATGAGTTGGGCGCGGGTGGCGCCCGTTGCATCTTCGAACTCCTGCTCGCGATGGCGGTCGGGCTTTTCTCCGTCGCTGGTCAGGAAGTCGGTGAAGCGCGAGCGCAGGTTACCGGTGATGTGCTTGACCAGCAGCCCGCAGCTCAACGATTCCGCATCCGGCTTGCGAAAAAACTCCTCATCATTGACCTGGGCCAGCGCGCCTTCGGCAAGTTTCTTGTAGGCCCGCAAAGCGCGATTCGCTTCTGAGAGATAAGTCAAAGAAACATCGGTCATGTGCGGTATTTTATCGAGATCCTCCCGGCGGCGGACGCCTTTCGTAACTTGTGAGCCGGGGGAGCCGCCGTGATTAAATCTTTATAGGTGGATAAGAGGCCCGCAACCCGCTACGACTTCCGCTGTGAGGCGCAGTTCTGCAAGCGCGGAAGCAATGCGCCTTTTCGCGGGTTTCTCAGCGACATCAGCCTGACCGGCTGCTATTTCGAGACCATCACGCCCGAGCCGGTGGGCACTCCCGTGGAAGTTATGTTTCAGGCGGCTGGTGCGCCCGTGCGCTTGTCCGGCGTAGTCCGGGTAGTGCACCCCAGCATGGGCATGGGCATTGAGTTTGCTAACCTGTCCCCGGACGCCGCCAGGGCGCTGCAGGGCCTGGTGAAGGCGCAGGCCGCCGGGGCGTCGTAAGTACACCCCTCAATTCCCTAATTTCGGGTCTGTCATGTTGAGCCAGGACGCATGCCCGAGTCGAAATTGAGGCGTTTAGCGGGCCCGTTCGACTCTTTCGCTCTGCTCAGTCGCTCAGGGCAGGCTAGAGTCTGAGCCCCGCTGCCGAAATCCTGATCGCAGCGAAGGACCCCTTAGGAGAACTCTTTTCATCCTGTCATGTTGAGCGAGGGCGCATGCCCGAGTCGAAACACCCCTCTGCGGGTGGAAGCGCCCGACTGTCCAAGGGAATTTCTGAGGTCAAGACCTAGAAAGAACTCCTGTGAGCGGTCTAGTTGGTCAAAGATCGCAGGGGTCTTTCGACTCCGCAGGCCAGTCCGCCAGCGGACCGGCCTGCTTCGCTCAAGATGACAGCTGAACTCAAGATGGCAGCAGAAAGCAATTTGCTGGTCTCCGATTCTCCCTCCGTGTTGAACACCAATAAAACGGCCCCAGCGGGGCGAATGCCGGGGCCGGTTGCTGCAGGGAGGGCTTGCCGTTCAAGCCGCCACTGCCGCTATCACGTGCTCAGAGATGGTCGTCTCTACCTTGAAGGTAGTTACCACCGCGGGCATGATCAGGTAAGGCTTGATCATTTCGTTCAGCTTGGGGAAGGTCTCGCGCTCATAGCGCTCGGCATCCGCCTTGGTGTGCCACAGCGTGAGATGGCAGAACTTCTCCGGTTTGGTGTCGTGCTCCAGACCGATGATGTCTGCGAAGCCCGTCTGCCGTCTGAGGATGGGCATGATCTCTTCGCGCATCTTCTTCATGAATTCAGGTTTCTTCTCCAGCTTCAGATTGCCTTCCAGCATGCGTGCGAACATTTTGAAAGCTCTCCTTTGCTATGAATTGGGGACCTTGATCAAGCCCGCCTAAGGGCGGGGAGGGGTCGGTTGCGCCAGTTGTCTACGCTGCTTGTTCGATATCAAAAGGCTAAATCTCGGAGAGCACGGAAGGAGCACTGGCCGAGCAAAAAATTTGCCCTAGGTGCCAAATTGGGAGGCGATGGAGGTTATCTAAACGACATCGAGTGCTATCGCACGGCGAGGAGGGCGCCGACTCTCACGAGGTTTCAGGTGACGTGACGGCGGAAGTGCGGGCTTCCGCTTGTTGGCTCAGCGGCAGCCGCACCCACACGCAGGTTCCTTCATGCAGTTTGCTCTCGGCGCGGATGCTGCCGCCGTAAGCTTCCACAATTGCCTTGGCGATAGCCAGTCCCAGGCCGAAGCCGCCGGTTTCACGCGAGCGCGAACGGTCGCCGCGCCGGAAGCGCTCGAAAACATAGGGAAGGTCCTCCGGGGCGATGCCCGTGCCCCAATCCTGCACATTGACGCAGGCGTTGTCGGCTTCGCGTTGCAGTTGCAGCCGCACCACCGAGGCCGGCGGGCTATGCTGGATGGCATTTTCCAGCAAATTGACCCACACCAGTTCCAGGTCGTCGGGATCGGCGTGTACCTCACCGCCACCCTCGCTGGACAATTGAACCTCCACACCCCTTGCCATGGCGAGGGCCTTGATGCGTGCCACCGCCATCTCGCAGGTGGAGGCCAGGTCCGCCACTTCCAGCGTTTGCTGCCCGCCGTCGGCCGCCTGCTGTTCCGCGCGCGCCAGGCGCAGCATGCGGTTGAGCAGTTCCTCCAGGCGGTCCACATCGCCCATCAGATCCAGCAGCCCGGCGCGGTACTCGTGCGGCGAGCGCGGCTTTTGCAGCAGAGACTGGAAGGTGGATTTCAGGATGGCTACCGAGGTCTTCAGTTCGTGGGCCGCGTCAGCCAGAAACTCGCGCTGCTGCACAAAAGCCAGCTCCAGTTTGCCCAGCACGGTTTCGATGGCCTGCGCCAGCGGCGCCAGCTCGGGCGCGTCCAGCGCGGCTCGTGGCGGACGGAAGTTCCAGTTCTTTACCGAAATGCCGGCTGCTTCTCCCGCCAGGTCACGCAGCGGCCACAAACCGCGGCGTATCGCCCAGGCGGCCAGCAAGCCGGTGAGCGCCAGCAGCAGCAGGCTGGCCCCGCCCACCATCATGCCAACCTCGTCGGCCCGGCGGGTGATGTCGAGCGTGGGCGCGGCGTAGAACACGTCCACGGCTACGTCCACATCCGTGGTCGCGGTGTCTGCGTCT
>DASSQB010000275.1:0-4108 GCA_035702725.1 Terriglobales bacterium
AGCCTGGAGGGCATGAGCGACCGCACTATCACCATCAACGGAATTTCCAAGACTTACAGTGTCACGGGCTGGCGGGTGGGCTGGGCCATCGCGCCGGCCGTAGTGAGCGATGCCATCCGTAAAGTACATGACTTTCTCACCGTGGGGGCACCCGCGCCGTTGCAGGAGGCGGCGGCGACCGGCTTGTCGCTGCCCCGCAGCTATTATGTGGAACTGGCCCGGGGTTATGGGCGACGCCGCGACCGGTTGCACGCCACGCTCAGCGAGGCTGGGTTTAAGGCCTATCTGCCGAAGGGCGCATATTACATGATGACCGACATCAGCCGCTTCGGCTTCAAGGATGACGTGGCCTTCACTCGGTACCTGGTGAAAGAAGTGGGAATTGCCGCGGTGCCGGGATCAAGCTTCTACAGCCAGCCGGGGCAAGGGGCGCAACAGGTGCGGTTCGCCTTCTGCAAGAAGGACGCAACCCTGGAAGAGGCGGCGCGGCGGCTGCTGCGAATGAAGAAGAGCAATTGAAGATTGATGATTGAAGATTGACCACGAGGAGCTGGCGTTTACTGCTCGATGCGCGGCTCCGCAGGCGAGCTGATCGCACTTCCGGCCCTCAGAATAGGCATCCAGTGTGAATTCCGAGGTGGAGCCGGAAAAATTGCCAAACACTCTGGCCAACACCCACCTGTGCGCGGGCATCTTCCCAATCGCGCGACAGACATGACTTCTTCCCGGTAGTTGAACAATGTACGGTAAAAGTTGGTTCGCAGCGGTAGTCCTGGTCTTCGGGTTCTGGCTCTTGCAGTTGAAGGGAACGTTCGCAGCGGCTCAGCAGTTGGCATCGGACACCAGCAGGACGGCTGTCTCGGCGACTTCCAGCCGGCCAGAACAGCTTCCTCTGGTAGGCAGCAATGGCCAGTGGGTATTCCAAAAGCAGGTTAATGAAGTGACGGTTATGTTCACCGCCACCCAGAAGGGCAAGTATGTGGCCGACCTGCAGCGGCAGGACGTGCAAGTGCAGGATGACAAGAGGCCGCCGGAAGAGGTAATGGACTTTCGCAACGAACAGGGCCTGCCGCTGCGACTGGGGCTGCTGGTTGATACCAGCGGCTCAGTTGACACTCGCTTTCACTACGAAATGCAAGCTGCCAGCCAGTTCGTAAAGCAAGTGTTGGACCAGCAGCACGACCGGATTTTTGTGGCCGGTTTTTCCCACCATCTGCGAATGACGCAGGACTTCACAAATGACCCGGCCAAAGTGAGCAAGGGACTAGGCAAGCTGCGCGATGACCAGGGCGACACGGCGGTGTTCGACGCGGTGGCAAGCGCCTGCAAGAAGCTCTCCAAGAGCGGGGACCAGCAACCGGTGGCGCGCGTGCTGGTGCTGATCAGCGACGGCGACGACAATGCCAGCACCGAGGCGCTGAAAGACGCCGTTGAGATCGCGCAATGGGATGAGGTGACCATCTACACCATCAGCAGCAATCCCCGGGGCCTGAACCCGATTGGCGACGAGGCGCTGCAGAAGCTGGCGGAACAAAGCGGCGGGCGGCCCCTGTTTGCCGGCTCGAAGAAGCAGGTGACGAAAGCATTCGCGCAGATTCGTGACGAACTGCGGAACCGTTATGCGGTTTCTTACCGGCCGGCTGAATTCAAGCCGGACGGACACTTCCGCCATATACGCATCATGGCAAAGAGATTGGGGAAGAAGCTGCGCGTGCATGCCCGCAAGGGGTACTATGCCCGCCCGGTGCTGGCGGACGTGATCAGCGCCTCGCCGGGGCCATAACGCGGGCGAGGCCGCCCGCGCCATAAAGTTCGCCGGCACCGACGTCAGCTGGCCGGTGATTCCTGTCATTGACGCTCCTTCACGCGTGTGGAATAGTAGCCGTGTCCGTTTCAAGCCCTTGCTAAGGAGCGCATACAAGCTAAATGGTGCGATTTATCCCGAAGGAAACGAAGTTCTTCGAGATGTTCGCCGAGGTCTCCAAGAACCTCACTGACGCGGCGCGCCTGCTGCAGCGCATGCTGAGCAATCACAACGAGATTCCCCGGGCAGTGGAGCAGTTTCGGGAACTCGAGCACCGCGGCGACGATATGACCCACGCTATTATCACCAAGCTGAATCAGACCTTCATTACCCCGTTCGACCGCGAAGATATCCACCGGCTCGCTTCTTCGCTTGACGATGTGCTGGACTTCATGAACTCAGCGGCGGTGCGGCTGGTGATGTACAACATCAGCGCCCCGCCGCCGCCAGCGGCTGAGTTGGCCGGCATCATCGTGCAGCAGAGCGAGGAACTGGCCAAGGCAGTTTCCAACCTGGAGAAAAACCAGCACGTTCTGGAGCATTGCGTGGAGGTCAACCGGCTGGAAAATGAGGCTGATCTGGTCAGCCGCAAGGCCATTGCGCGGCTGTTCGAGCAGGAAAAAGATCCCATTTCGCTCATTAAAATGAAGGAACTCTACGAAGTCCTGGAAACTGCCACAGACAAGGCCGAGGACGCCGCTAACGTGCTGGAAGCGGTGGTGCTGAAGAGCGCCTGAATGGCCCTGAATTCTCCGGATCCCACCATGGCGAGGCAGAGAAGGTGAACTCGGGACTGACGCTGGTCATTATCACCGTCAGCATTGCTGTTGTTTTTGATTTTCTCAATGGCTTCCATGACGCAGCCAACAGCATAGCCACGGTTGTTTCCACGCGCGTGCTCTCGCCTACGCTGGCCGTATTCTGGGCGGCCTTCTTCAACTTTATAGCCGCATTTTTCCTGGGCACGGCGGTGGCGCACACCATCGGCAAGGGCATGATTAACCTGGACTACGTGACCCAGTTCGTGGTGCTCTCGGCGCTGATGGGCGCGATCGTGTGGGACGTGCTGACCTGGTGGTGGGGGCTGCCCACTTCGTCGTCGCACGCGCTGATCGGCGGCTATGCGGGCGCGGCCATGACCAAGGCGGCCCTGCAGGCGGGCGTGGGGCGGGCGCTGTTTGGAGTGATCATCCCTTCGGGCTGGACCAAGACGCTGATATTCATCGTGGTGGCGCCGGTGATGGGGCTGGTGCTGGCGCTGGTTTTCATGATCGCAGTGCTGTGGCTGTTCCGGGAGAAATCGCCGCGCCAGGTGGATAGCTGGTTCCGGCGGCTGCAGCTGCTTTCCGCGGCCGGGTACAGCCTGGGGCACGGCGGCAACGACGCGCAAAAGACCATGGGAATTGTGGCGGGGGCGCTCTATGCCGCTGGTTACATGAGCAAGGCGCAGCTTTCGGGGAACTGGGGCCACTGGCACTGGCCCATCATCCTGCTGGCGCACACGGCCATGGGCCTGGGCACGTATTTTGGCGGCTGGCGCATTGTGCATACCATGGGACAGAAGATAACCAAGCTGAAGCCGTTTGGCGGCTTCTGCGCCGAGGCGGCCGGTTCCATCACGTTGTTTGGGACGGCGCTGGCGGGGATTCCGGTGAGCACGACGCACACCATAACCGGCGCCATTGTGGGGGTCGGAGCAGTGAATCGGCTGTCGGCGGTGCGCTGGGGCGTGGCGGGACGCATTGTGTGGGCGTGGATTCTAACCATTCCCGCGGCGGGTCTGGTGGCGGCGTTGACGTTCTGGTTGATCCATCTGGTGCATCCGGGGGCGTAAAGAGCGCTCAGCTGCCAGCAATCAGCATTCAGCCCCGACGAGCTTTACCGATGACACGCATTCTCCTTTCCTGGAGCAGCGGCAAGGACAGCGCCTGGGCGCTGCACGTGCTGAAGCAAAAGCGCGAATATGAAATTGCCGGACTGCTGACCACGTTCAACCGGGCCGCGAATCGCGTGGCCATGCACGCGGTGCGGCGGGAATTGGTGGAAGCGCAGGCGGAGGAGGCGGGGATCCCACTTTGGCCGGTGGAGTTGCCCTGGCCATGTTCCAATTCCGATTATGAAGCAGTGATGCGTACTGCCTGCAGCAAGGCTGTTGCCCAGGGCATTGAGGCGGTGGCGTTCGGGGACCTGTTTCTCGAGGATGTGCGCGCTTATCGCGAGAAGCAGATGCGCAATACCGGATTGCAGCCGCTGTTTCCGATCTGGGGCTTGCCCACGGCGGAGTTGGCGCAGCAGATGATTGCC
>DASSQB010000276.1:0-4114 GCA_035702725.1 Terriglobales bacterium
GCCAGCATTTCGTGTTTGGTTTTCTGCTCCGGCTCGGTCGGCTGCAAAGCAATTTCCGTCCCGTTCAGCAATCGGAACCGCTGGCAGAGCGCAGCGCCATCGGTGTGGCGGAAATAAAGCGGCATTTCCCAGGCCGGCAGAGCAAATAGGCGCGCCAGCACCGAGGTAAGGAAGCTGCAACTGTCGTGGTCGGGGTGCCCGCCTTCATAGGCCAGGGTCAGCAAAGCCTCCGGGCTGTGCCGCCGCACCAGGGCAGAGAGGCTCTCGAAGGCCGGCGTCAGGCAGCGAAACAGCTCCTGGTCAGTAAAGCAGCCTTCGCCGCCTTGCAAAAATTCGATATGGGTCACGCCGGCGAGGTCAAGCGATGCCCGCGCTTCCCGGCGGCGCAACTCGGCATAGGCGTCGCGCGAACCTGTCTTTTCCCAGAAATAGGGGTCGCGGGGCGCGCCATCCGTGGCGATGACTACCACTGGTTCCTTCATGCGCTGCAATAGTGCGCCGCAGCCCACAGCTTCGTCATCGGGATGGGCCACGAGGACCAGCGTCTTTCCTGGCAAGGCCGCATGGGCATCCATGAGGAAGTGAGATGCAGATTCGTGGCTGACTGTTGACGAGAGGCAGGCTTCGCCTCATGGCTAGCCTGAAATCGCCCAGCTTACATCAACTCCTCAATGAATGAACGTGCGATTTCAGGAGCCACGCGCGGAGTCTGATTCACCAGCGGCCCCTGATTCAGCACCGGCTCGGCAGCGTGCAGGCTGGGCAGGTCAGTGCGCTCGAAAAATTTTCCAATCGGGATAGCGTCTCCCCAGAGCAGCGACTTCTCCATCGCACCCATCCAGTCACCGGAATCATAAGCAGGGTCATCCTCGAGCTTCTTTACCCGCGGACGGAACCACTGGTAGGTGTTGTCGTGGTTGTAAGTAACGCAGGGGCTGAACACATCGAGGAAAGAAAAGCCCTGGTGCTCGATGCCCTGCTTGATCAGCTCGGTAAGGTGCTTTTGTTCGCCGCTGAATCCACGGGCCACAAAAGTGGCGCCGGCAGCCAGGGCCAGTGAAACCGGGTTAACCGGCGATTCGATATTGCCGAAGGGCATGCTCTTGGTTTTCATGCCGAGGCGGCTGGTGGGCGAAGTCTGGCCGGTCGTGAGCCCGTAAATCTGGTTATCCATGACGATATAGAGCAGGTCAACATTGCGGCGCATGGTATGCAGAAAGTGGTTGCCGCCGATGCCGAAGCCGTCGCCATCGCCTCCCGTGACCATCACTGTCAGCGCGTGGTTGGCAAGCTTGACGCCTGTGGCCACCGCCAACGCCCGTCCATGCAGGGTGTGCATGCCATAAGTGTTGATGAAACCGGGAAAGTTGGAGGAGCAGCCGATGCCGCTGATGGTTACCACTTCATGGTTGGGAATCTGCAGTTCAACCAGGGCTTTCTGCACCGCCGCCAGCACGCCGAAGTCGCCACAGCCCGGACACCAGTCGGGATCAACTTTGCCTTTCAGATCGGTCATTGCCAGTTGCTTGGGGGCTGCTACCGTCGCCATCTTCTCTTCTCCTCAAACCATGATCTCGTGGGCCGGAACTGAAAGCTTGGTCTCGCCCTTCAGTTGCTCCTTCACCGCCTCCACAATGTGGTGGGGCATGAAGGGTTCGCCATCGTACTTGCGGATGTAGCCGTTGGGCACGTAGCTGGTTTCGCTGCGCAGATAGCGGGCAAACTGCCCGCTGTAATTGTTTTCCACGATGATGGTATGCCGCGCCCCTTGCAGCAGGTCGCGAATGGCCTCGCCGTGCAGCGGCACCAGCCAGCGCACCTGCAACTGGTTGGCCGGGATTCCCTGCTCGGTGAGCATTTCGCAGGCTTCCTCAATCACCCCCTTAGTGGAGCCCCAGCCGACCAGGGTGACATCGGCGTCGCGCGGGCCGGGCAAGGTTGGCGGCGGAATCATGGCTTCGATGCCCGCCACCTTGCGCATGCGCTTCTCCATCATGGCGCGGCGCTTAGTGGTGTTCGTAAACTCGTCGCTGATCAGCACTCCATCTTCGTCGTGCTCGTCGCTGGCAGCGGTATGGGTGTGACCCGGCACCCCGGGAATGGCGCGTGGAGATATACCACTCTCGGTGATGCGGTAGCGCTTGTAAATTCCGTCGCGGTCAAATCCATTGCCACCGGCAGTGGTGATCAGTTCGCCTCGCTCAATCACGGTGTTGAAATCCAGGTCTTTGGGATCCACGCTGAGCCGGCCTTCCGACAACAACAGATCGGCAAGCACGATCCCCGGGCACTGGAAGCGGTCCACAACATTGAATATCTCGGGAATGAGCTTGAAGCAGTCCTCGATGTCAAGCGGAGCAGCAATCACACGCGGGTAGTCCCCGAAGGCCGCGCCCAGCATCTGCCACAGATCGCCCTGCTCGGTCTTAGTGGGAACGCCCGTGGAGGGGCCCGCCCGCTGGCAATCAATCACCACCACCGGAGTTTCCATCATGGCGGAGAGGCCCAGGCCCTCGCTCATCAGGGCAAATCCTCCGCCGGATGTGGCGCACATCGAGCGCACCCCCGCGTGAGCCGCACCGATGGCCATATTAACCACGCCGATCTCATCTTCCACCTGGCGCACCATGATGCCGGCCTTGCGCGCGTGTCCCGCCATCCAGTGCAGAACGCCGGTGGAGGGGCTCATAGGATAAGCGCAATAAAACTTCACGCCCGCTGCCGCACCGCCCATCGCCATGGCTGTGTTGCCGCTCAGCACCGCATAGCGGTTCTCCGTCATGGGAACGGGATGGTCGAAGGGCTTGAAATTCGCGTTGGCGTACTCATACCCAGCGCGCGCCACGGCCACGTTTTCCGCCACCATCGCCTCGCCCTTTTTCCTGAACTGCTCGGTAAGAATCTCCTGCAGCGCTTGAAAGCTGATGCCCATCATGCTGAGCCCGGCGCCGATGGCCAGCGTATTCTGGGCCACCTTGTTGCGGCTGATGTCGGCCAGTTTCGAAACCGGAAGCGGGCACATCTGCACGTCGCCCGCGGCGGCGCCCGGCTTGATGGTGTCGGCGTTATAAATGCAGGCGGCCCCGGCGGTGAGCAGGCCGAGATGACGGTCCATACTGTCCTGATTGAGTGGGATCAGCAGATCAATGCGGTCCCCCATGTTGGTGACTCGTTCAGGACCGGTTCGAATAGTGAGGAAAGTGTGGCCGCCCCGGATAATTGACTGATAGGCGTTGTAGGCGTTCAGATGTAGGCCCCGCCGGCTGAAGATCTTGGCAAAAATATCGCCTGGCGTGGCTACACCCTGGCCGGCAGCGCCCCCGATACCTATAGCGAAGGTCTGCCTCATCAGCGTATCTCTCCCGGTGAAGCCGGAGAAGTCGCTAAGCGTCACTACTTATCGCTGCTTGGCTCTTGATCGGCTTCTGGTATAGGCACCTTCCACGGCTTTCCCACCTGCTGGGCCGACCTTCTGTTTTTTGTGGGGAATCCGCTTCGAATGCCAAACTGTCAAACGGGACCCCTAGCCATCCTGAGTGCCCACAATATACACCTAAAAACCGGCTATGGACGGAAATCCCAAGCTGTTAAGTGTTGCGGAGCGACTCCCCGATGCCCTGCCGCACTGACTTGTAAGAAGTTACCGGGTTACAACGAGGTATGGCTGCTGCTAGCGCAGCAGATCTTCCAGCTCGATGGCGCGGTCGGTGCGCTCGTCCCGGTATTTGACGACGACCGGAGTGTAAAGAGACAGGTTCCACTCTGCAGCCTTGCCTTTGCCGATGGCGCGCGAACCTGGCACAACCACGGCATTTTCGGGCACAGTGAGGGGCGCATCCGCGCTGGCGCGATATACCTCGCCGCGCACAATGTCATAAAGCGGAGTCGAGCGGGTCAGGATGGTACCGGCGCCCAGCACGGCGCGCGCCCGCACCCAGGTGCCCTCATAGACGCCGCAATTGCCGCCCACCAGCGCATCATCTTCAACGATCACGGGCGCGGCGTTCACCGGCTCCAGCACGCCGCCAATCTGCGCCGCCGCGCTAAGGTGAACGCGCTTGCCAATCTGGGCGCAGGAGCCAACCAGGGCGTGCGAATCCACCAGCGTGCCTTC
>DASSQB010000277.1:0-2278 GCA_035702725.1 Terriglobales bacterium
CACGGCCTCAGAGGGAATGGCGCTGGGGTCGAGGCAGGTGGTGAAGGTGAAGGCGAAGGCGGCGAGGCCGGGCTGGGGACAGAGCAGCTCCAGGGTGTGGGTGCCGAAACTGCGGTTATCCACCAACTGATACATGCGCGGCTGCTCGACCAGGATGTAGCTCTCTTCCCCGCCACCCTCTGCCGGGGGAAAGCGCACATCGGGCGTGGCCTGGGCACGGGTGAGTGGCTTGCCGTCCTGATGGATGACCACCTCATAGGAGGGAGTCCGAGGCGAGGCCAGCACCAGGTTTACGGCGGCTGCTGAATACTTCAGCACGATGCGGTTATCGCCCTCGGCCGCCGATTCGAAGTATTCGGCGGTCGAGGCCCAGCGGCCCTGAGCGTAGAACTGGCCTTCCTCCAATTTGCCGTTGAAGCCATAGTCGGCGATTTCGTCTTCTCGAAAGCCATTCTTGTTGCCGATGCGGCCGCGGCGGTGGCCAAGGTAGAGCTCCGGGCTGGGCTGAAAGCAAACCGCGCCCGGACGGTCGGTTTCGCGCACCGGCTCCATGAGCGGGGGCAGTTCGAGCCCGGGATTGATTTCGCGCAGCAGGTCCTGGATGGCCTGCTCGGTGTCGCCATAGGCGCCTTCGCCGAAGTGGGCATAGCGAAGATAGCCCTCGCCATCGAGCAGGTACTTCGTCGGCCAGTAGCGGTTGGCAAAGGCCTTCCACAACTCGTAGTTGCTATCAATGACGACGGGATAGGTAATGCCCAGGTCGCGGACCGCGCGCTCCACATTGGACTCGTATTGCGCGAAGGTGAACTCCGGAGTGTGCACGCCGATGACGGTCAAACCCTTCTGCTGGTAGCGCTCGTGCCAAGCCTGGACGTAGGGCAGGGTGCGCAGGCAGTTGACGCAGGTGTAATCCCAGAAATCAAGGAGCACCACGCGGCCGCGCAACTGGCGCAGGCTGAGAGGCGGCGAATTCAGCCAGACGCGCCCGATTTCGGGCGCCCGCACTTGCCCTTTTTCCACTTTCATCGCTGGAGTTTTTCCAGGTGCTTGCCCAGCACGCGGGCGCAATATTCGACCAGTTCCTGGTCTTCCGGCTTGAAGGCGGCAGGGAAGTGGCTGTCAATGTCGAGCTCGCCCACTACCTTGCCGTGCACGAAAATCGGCACCACGATTTCCGACTTGGTTTCAATGGAGCAGGCCAAATAGCGGGGATCGGCGTTCACGTCATGCACCACCTGGGTTTTGCCGGTGGAGGCGGCGGCGCCACAGATGCCCTTGTTCAGGGGGATGCGGGTGTGCGGCGTCATAGCGCCGACATACGGCCCCAAAACCAGCACCGGCGGCTGTCCGGGCTTGTTCTCGAGCATGTAGAAGCCGGCCCAGTTGTACTTGAGCATGCGCTCGTTGAGCTTTTTGACCATGCCCTGCATGAGCTCTTCCGGGGTGAGCACGGCGGCGGCGAGGTGATCAATCTCCTTCTTGACCTGCTGTGTTTTGGGAGTGGCGGTCAGCATGGGCTTCATTAAACCACAGGATTATGCAGTGTGTCGGATGCGGCGCACAGCGGCGGGTTGTGGAAAAAGTTGGGGGTGGAGAATAGCGGCGATGGCGTGCAGGCCCTGCAGCAAAGTGGGCGCGGGAGTGTTGAGCCAGGGATCGGGAATGCAGAAAACGTGGTGTTCGCGGGCGGCCTTCATGGCGCGCCAGCCACGCTGCTCGATGATTTTCTCCAGGGGCACGCGGTCGCCGGCGCCGCACCAGGCGGCGATGACGTAATCGGGGTCACGGGCGAGGACGGCTTCGGCGGTGGTCTGCTGCCCAGGCTGGCCCACGAACTCGCCGCCGGCGGCTTGCACCAGTTCCGCCACCCAGGGCTGGGAGGCGATGAGCGGCTTGCCCCATTCCTCGCAAAAGACCTGGGGTGAGCCGGAAGACGCGGCCTGAGCTTTTTCGCGCACGGGATCAATGGCGTTCTGCATGGTATCTATTACTTCTACCCCGCGCTCGGGCCAGCCCACAATGCCGGCGATCATGCCGATATCGCGGTAGATGTCGGCCAGGGTCTTCGGCGCCAGACCGAGGAAGGGAATGCCTGATTTGAGGATTTCGGCCACTGACTCGAGTTGGTAGGGAACGGAGGCGATGACCAGTTCGGGCTTGCAGTCGAGGATTTCGGCGGCTTTGGAACTCCAGGAGTCGGCGACGACAAGGCGCCCGGCGGAGATTCCGGGCAGCACTTCCTCGCAGTATTTGGTGCAGGCCACCAGGCGATCGCGCG
>DASSQB010000278.1:0-4610 GCA_035702725.1 Terriglobales bacterium
CAAACTGCTACTGGTTTGGCCCGGCATGCAGAAAATGGACAACCATCTCATAACGCGACTAAGCGTTGATGGAAGCTCGCAGGCGCTAACTTATTATGCTGGAAGCGTTTCTAGTTGTTGTGGCACTGTCAGAAATGACAGGCCTGGTTATGGACTGTTTTGCTACGGAAACAATACCGTGCCTTTTAGGCCTCTCGCATTTTCCTAAAGGGCCACTGTTTCAGAGTATTACCCTCTACGGCCAATGCTCGTCCGTTGTTAGCTAGGTGTTCATGTTTTTTGTGCATTTAGAGCAACACCTTTAGCTCGTTCATCATTATGGATTCAGTTGGACGGAAGTTGTGATTGCTGAGAGCCTGTCAAGAGTAACAGTCCTATGGGGGTGGGCCATTGCCTTAATGTTCTATTTTGCTCCTGAGTGCCGACGTGATCGGCTCGTCTGGTGATATGCGCAACCAGTGTCTCGGTGTAATCATCGTTTGCATTCTTGTCCTAGCAAGGCCTGATGTTGCCCAGGAGAAACATCCTGAGCACAGCTGGGACTACGGCGAGAGGCTTGGACCCAATCACTGGGGTGACTTGAGGCCAGAGTTTGCGCCGTGCAAGACTGGGCATCACCAATCGCCCATCGACATCCGGAACCCTCAGAAGGCCGCCCTGCCGGCGATACGCTTCGAATACAAACCTTCCCCGCTGCACATCATTGATAACGGCCACACCATCATGGTCAACTACGCCGCCGGAAGTGTGATGTCAGTAGGCGGGAAGAAATATGCCCTCAAACAATTCCACTTTCATAGGCCGAGCGAGGAGAAGATCAACAGCGAGAGCTTCGAGATGAGCGTGCACCTGGTGCATGCCGACGAACAAGGCAAGCTGGCAGTGGTCGCTGTTCTACTTCGCCACGGGCAAGATAATGCTCTGGTGCGGGAATTGTGGAACGACCTGCCAAAAGAAAAGGGAAAAGAAGAATTGTTAGACAAAATTCAGATTAATGTATCCCGGATACTACCTGCTGACCGGAGCTACTACACCTTTTCTGGGTCTCTCACCACCCCACCATGCAGCGAAGATGTGACGTGGTTTGTGCTTAAACATCCGGTGACAGTTTCGGCGGCAGAGATCAAGCAATTTTCTCAACTCTACCGAAACGATGCACGCCCGACGCAGCCGTTGTACGAGCGGGTCGTGCTGGAAAGCCAGTGAGCGCAGACATAGTACGTAAGTCCTTTCCACTGGTAAAGGCGACCAAATTCGCGGTCCTAAGCTTCCTAACCTGCCTAGTGGCGAGCCATTCAACCTTTGCGCAATGGATGGGAAAGCAGACGGGTTGTTACGCTGATTCACTGGTGGCAAATCCGAACCGCCCGACCGTCAGCAATCCGGCACATGTAACCCAATATGGGGTCCTGGAGCTGGAATATGGCTGGGATAGTCAGTGGCCGGAACGCGGCGTCTCCCAGACTTCTGCGGGCGGGCTGTTGAAATTCGGACTGCTTTGCGACATTGAATTGCGCTGGGACACAACTTCATTCCTCTCGCAGACTGATGCGACAGGTACACACCACACCCTTGGGGACAACTGGCTGGGTACGGAGGTCCGCATACACCGGCAGACAAGACGATTACCAACGATGGCGTTAAGTTATGCTTTCAAGATACCTTCGGCCACTACGGAGAATGGCTTGGGCACTGGTCGCGTGGACCACTCATTCACCTTCGGGGCGAGCGAAAGCATCGCACACTTCACCCTCGATTTCAATTTCACACAGTTCCTGATCGGGCGGTCGCACGCATCCGGATTTGACAAGAACCAGCAACTGGCCCTTGCATTTTCACACGCTGTGTACGGTCGGCTTCAGTTCGTGGGCGAATTTTATGGTAATACACAACTGAACCAAACAACCCCAGGCTTCGCTTCTTCCCTCTGGGCACTTACGTATACGGTTCTTCCAAGGCTAATCATCGATGGCGGTTTTGAAGCGGGATTGACTTCCGGAGGTCCGCATCGCCATGCATTCTTCGGCGCAACCTATTCAATTGCGAATCTCTATCCTGGACGGCCACGAAAAAGGTCGAGAAATGCGAGTCCGTAGGCAAAAGAGGTTGAGCGGCCTCTGCCTGGGCTACCTGACCGCGCACTTTGAATCGCCCCTGTCCTAGCCAGGTACCTCCCCCCCGCCCGCGCGAGCGCAGCGTGCGCAGCCCCACCACCCCCGCGCGCCCAGTGAACAGGACTGCGGCCTGCGCCCGCTCGGTCGTGTTCCGATTTCACCACTTGTGGCCGTGATATCAGCCACCACAATGCCTAGGGGGCCCGGTTTTGAATCGCCCTGTCTCCTATCCCTCCCAGGGTTTGACCCCCCGCTCACAAGTTCGTAAACTTAGACCCAGCGTTCCCCGACTTTCTGGCCCGTCTGTGGGAGGCCCTTTCCTGAAGCTAAGGTTTCGGCGCTGGTGGTGCGTCGCGCGTCTGGGCGCGCTCGCCCAAGTGCGTCCGGTGGAAGGATCCACGCGCGCTTCGGTGCTTCCGGCCGAAACTTTCGCCCCCGCCCGCGTGTTCCTAAGAGCTGTACATCCGACCAGTCCCACTCAAGCCAAAAGCGGGCTTGAATGGGCCGCCCGTGGGCTTGGGGGAGCCACCCGCCTGACAAAAACGCACCTGCTAGCCGCGTCCCTTACCTCACTTACCCTGATTGCGGCCTTTCTATCCCCGGTCTGCCCCGTCCCTGCCGCCGCCCAGATGACCCCCAAGGCCACGGTGGATACCAGTGACACGATCTTTACCGTGCTGGCCGCCATGAACGTCTGCGGCTACGACCAGGAACTGGCGCAATCCGACCCGCTGCGCCGCCAGATTCGCTCCGAGCTGGCCGCGGCCGCGCAAGCCTCGCCGGACGCGGAGGCCACGACAAAAGAGGTCTGCCAGTTCTATCGCGACCACCGCCAGGGCGACCAATCCCACGACCTGGCCCAATACCTCTCGCTGGCGCTCACGTTGGGCCCGCCGCCCGACTTCAAGCCGCAGATGAAAGAGGCCGACCTGCCGCCTGACGCCGGCTACGTGCTCGGCCTGGTGCCCTTGCTGCCCCGCTTCTACAAGAACCTGGATCTGGAAATGATCTGGGCACGCCACCACCCGGAGTTTGAGGGTTTGATTGACCAGTTCCACGAGCCTATCGCCAAGCTGCTCAACTCCACCGACCTGTACCTGCGGCTGCCCATCGCGGGCTACATGGGGCGCAGGTTCAACATCTATTTAGAGCCGCTGGGCGCGCCCGGGCAGGTGAACGCGCGCAATTACGGCAGCGACTACTACATTGTGCTCACGCCCGCGCACGGCAGCCTGCAGTACAACCAGATTCGCCACACCTACCTGCACTATGTGCTTGATCCCATTGCCATGAAGCGGCCCGCCGCCATGGCCCATCTGGAGCCGCTGCTGCCGCTGGTGCAAACCGCGCCTATGGACGAAGTGTTCAAGCACGATGCCACGCTGCTGTGCACCGAGTCGCTGATCGAGGCCATCGAGGCGCGCAGTATCAAGGCCAATGGCAAAGGCAAAGAGCAAGAAAGGGAAGCCGAGGCCAAGCGCGACCAGGCCGTGGACGCCGCTATGAAGCAGGGCTACGTTCTAACCCAGTATTTTTACAATCAGCTGCCCAAGTTCGAGAAGGAGCCGGTGGGGCTGCAGGACGCCTTTCCTAACTGGCTCTATGACATGGACATAGAGCACGAGAAGAAGGTGGCGCGCAACGTGGAGTTCGCCCAGAGCGCGCATCCCGAAGTGGTGCGCCTGGCGCCGCCCAAGCCCTCGCTGCTCGACGAAGCGGAAAAGGACTTGGTCACCAGAAACGTGGATGGGGCGCAGCAACTGGCGGAGCAAGCCCTGGCTGAGAAAAAGGTCGACCCCGGACGTGCCTTTTTTATTCTGGCGCGGGCGGCTACCATGAAGGGCGACATGGCGGGAGCGCAGAAGTACTTCGCGCAAACGGTTGAGGTCAGCCGCGAGCCCAGGGTGCTGGCCTGGTCGCACATCTATCTGGGCAGAATTTTCGATCTGCAGGATAATCGGCAGGCAGCCCTGGACCATTACCGCACGGCTTTGAACAGCGGGGATTTGGATCCGCAGGTGCGAGCCGCCGCAGAAAAGGGTTTGAAGCAGCCGTATGCGCCGCCGGAGCACGCGCAATAAGTTCGCAATCCGCCAGACGGAGAGAGCAATCCGCCGAAGAGGCAAGGAGACAGCATGAAGCGAGTAATCATATTGGCAGCCGCGCTGTTGGTCGCAAGCTGGGCCATGGCGCAGACCAGCAATCAACAAGGCACGCAGGGTCAGAAACCGCCCGCCCAGGGCACGCAGGCCCAGCCGGGGGCGCAGGGCCAGGCCGGAGCCGCCGGCCAGCCCGCCCCGACTACCAAGCGTCCGCCGCAGGCCAAGACGCAGGAAGAGTTCAAGGCCTTCCAGACGGCGGCGGCTTCCGCCACCCCGGACGCGCAGGAGAAGGCAGCCAACGACTTCGCCGCCAAATTCCCCGAGAGCGAGCTGCGGGTCCTGCTCTACCGGCAGGCCATGAACGGCTACCAGAACGCCAACAACGCCGACAAGA
>DASSQB010000279.1:0-2370 GCA_035702725.1 Terriglobales bacterium
TATCCCCTTTGGGTTCGGCAACGATTTCAGGTACTCCACCAAGTCACTCTTCTCCTGGTCGCTCAGCCCCAGACTCATGCAGGTGTCGTAGTGGTTGACCACGTCGAGCAGGGTGGCGAAGCGCCCGTCGTGATAGAAGCCGCCCTTGGTATGCGCCCACAGGCCGCCTAGCGGTGAGGTGCGGTAGCGCTTGTCAGGAGCGCGGTTGGCCTGAAAGTCGTCTATGCAGATCTCTGCCGGCGTGTGCAGGTTCCAGCCGGTGTCCGTGCCTATAGGCTGCACGTGGCAAGTGCTGCACTTGCCCTTTCCGGTGAAGATGGCATTGCCACGAGAGGCCGCCTCCTGGTCAAAGCCTCCGGGCGGCGGCGCCGGTGCGGGAATAGCCAACTGGTAGAAGTGCAGGGCCGGGAGCTTGGGAGTGATGAGGTCAGTATTGCTGCGCACATCGCCAAAGCCGGCTTTGGCGGCGATGGGAAACTGATTGATATCGTTCAGCCGGGGATCAAAGAAGTTGCCCATGCCGTGCATTTCCAGATTCGCTACAAAGGCGTTCCAGTGAGGAACCGAGCCCCACCCGGACCAGGTATGCAGGTTCACGCCGGCCAGGCCGAAAGCGGGGGGAATCAGAACGGCCCCCGACACGTTGGTGCCGGTCACAACTCCGTCGGTAATTTGCTGGGGATTGGCTGCCTTTCCATCCAGAATCAGTTCCGCGTCGAACTTCCCCGGTCCCCAGGTGTGGAGCACGTTGCGCACTGTGGCCTGGTCGGTGCCCAGGAGGTCGGCCACGGGTTGAAGGTTAGGAGCCAGCGCAATGACGGCGCCGACGTTGAGGTCGCGATTCGGCCAGCCATCCAGGCGGTGCCCGATGCCGGGCGCGAACGAATTATCCACTTGCGAATGGCAAAGGGCGCATTGAATTCCGACGGAACGGAGGCTGCCGTTGGGATGGAAGAAACCAGTGACCCCTACCACAGCATTGGCTTTGAGTAGCAGTAAGGTCACGGCAGGGTCATCCAGGTTGACCTGGCCGTGCTTCAGTGCTTCGATAACGTTCGCGGGTAGCGCATCCACGTCTACTTTCAGGCCAACCGCGAGTGCGGTCCGGGGTGAAACGCCGGGCCCGACGCCGCCGAACTTCTGCCCTTCAATGGCCTGGTGAAGGTGAAGCGTGTCACCCCAGAATGACTGATCGCCAAAAGTATCGAAGCGGAAAGTTTCCCTGCCCTGCTCCAGCATGGCGGAGCTGTTGTGCAGGATGACCTGGTCAAAGCCAGTGAGGCGATCCTTGGCCTTGGAGTGGATCTGCGCGAAATAGCCGACCGACAAGACCGCAATGATTGCCGCAATCGCAATTTCGAGCCAGCGCTTATTCATACAACACCCCCGGTGTCGTTTACCTGAGGCGGTACTTAGTGGCTCGTTACGCGCGACGTAAACAAACGGTTAAGTTAACGTTAAGAATCCATTTGGTTGCAGCGGTTAAGTGCAAAACGGTAGCCTACGCGGGCTTCGGTGAGGATGTAGCGGGGACGTTCCGGAAACGGTTCCAACTTTTTGCGCAGTTGCCGGATGTAGACTCGTAGTTTCCCAGCCCGCACCGGCTGGCCTTCCTGCTGAATGGCGCGCAGCAGGCGCTCGTGCGAGACAACGCGGTTGGCCTCGAGGATAAGACAGCGGAGTAGTTCAAATTCCTTGGGCGCCAGATGTTGTTCCTGCCCGCAGGAGATGACCCTGCGCTCCTCAAAGTCAATGTACAGATCGGAGGTCCTGATTTTTGGCGCGGCGATGCAGCGGTCTACTCGGCCCATGGCTAGCTTGATGCGCGCCAGCAGCTCCGGCATGGTGAAGGGGGCTACGATGTAATCGTCCGCACCCGCGGCCAGCGCTGCCATGCGCAGCGGTCCCGGGCGATCTCTAAGGAGGGCGAGAATTTGCGGATTGGACTCCGCTCGTAATCGGCTGTAGAAGCCCTGCACGGCGGCCAAGTCCTCAGGAAAATCGGCAAGCACAACTTTGGGGAGCCAACTGCGAGCCAAATCTACGGCGGCGTGCCAAACGGCAGCGCTCCGGACCTCGTAACCATGCTCGCGCAGGCTGGAGCCGAGTTCCTGCTGCATACCCGCATCGCTGCACACGAACAGAATGTGCCCGCCCTGGCAGTGTGTTCCCCGCATAACTGTGGCCCGTTGCTGCAAGCCCTCATCTAGGGAGTTCTCTCGCTCGTAACAGTTACAGCACCGCGAAACTTGCCACGCGCTCCCTGCAAATAGAAGACCAACGCATGCTGTCTCGCGAATCCGGAAGGAAACCCGAGTGAGATGCGGCAAACGATCACGCGGCGAAGGATAGTTCAGCGTCAATACTTTT
>DASSQB010000280.1:0-3988 GCA_035702725.1 Terriglobales bacterium
GAAAACCAGTGTGATCCACTTCTTAGTGCTGTGCTTCACCTCATCCTCCCTTGAAAAGAAGCGCGCCAGGCGGGCTGGCGCGCGAAATCAACTCTGCGGCCTCAGGAAGAAGTTTCTTCCTGAGTGTCCGCCCGACCAAAAATCGTTCCTGCAGAATTCCGTCAACCTTATTTCCAACTCCAGTTCGGTTCGTAATTGCTGCCGGAGCTCGTCAGCCGCTGCTGCTGCGTGCCGTCCGCCAGCATGGTCCATATCTCTTCCTGCCCGCTGCGGCTGGACTGAAACACCAGGTGCCGGCTGTCGGGCGACCAGGAAGGGAAGTCGTTGCGGCCCTCGCCATGCGTGAGCTGTGCCCAGGTGTGCGTGGTTACATCCATTACGTAAATGTCCTGCGCGCCCGGCTCGCCGGGTCCAAAATGGCGCATCCAGGAGAAGGCCAGGAATTGTCCATTCGGAGACCATGATGGCGAAACCGCGAAGCCCTCGTCTGTGACGTGCTGCTGGTTGGTGCCATCTGCTTCCATAATGCAAATTTGCGGCAGGCGTGTCACCAGACTTCGCTCCGCCCAGGCGATCTGTCCTCCCGTTTTGGGATTCCATACCGGAGCGACATCGGGTCCGGAATGCACGGTGAGGCGCTTCAAACCCGCCCCGTCGGAGTCGGTGACGTATATTTCCGGGTCGCCGGTGCGCGAAGATGAAAATGCCAGATGGGTGCCATCCGGCGACCAGGCCGGAGTGAAGTTCGAGCCGCCAACATTGGGGAAGTGCACCAACCGGCCCAGGTCCTGCGAATACATCAGGATTTCCCACCCGCTCTTGGTCATACCGCTGAAGGCCACGCGGCTGCCATCCGGCGAAATGCGCGGCGAGAGAGCGATGGAGCCGAGATGCGTCAACTGGCGCTGATTGCCGCCGTCGTAATCCATCTCCCAGATTTCCTTGTGGCCGCTGCGGCTGCTGACAAAAACGATCTTGGTTTCGGCAATGCCGTTAATGCCGCCGCCCAAGCGGAAGATGATCTCATCGGCAAACTTGTGGGCGATGCTGCGCGCCGCTTGCTCGCTGGCCGCCTCAGTGTATTGTTTGCCCAGCACTTGCGGGTTGGTGGTGTTCTTTACGTCGTAGAGCCAGCCCTGGACCATCAAATTCGTGCCGGTCACGCTCAGATTGCCGAAGGCCAGCATGGCGGCGCTGGGCGGAGGGCTGCTCCACTGCGTGAGATTCACGTCCGGCGGCGCTCCCGGCGTCTGCGTGGGCATGAAGCTCTTCGATACCATGTCGAAGATGCCGGCGTGTTCGAGATCGTAAAACAGCGTGTCGTCGAACACCTTCTGCAGCGCGGGCGTTTGCGGAGCCGGTGTGGTGGCCTTGAAGTCGGGAACTGCCAGGCGAACCTTTTCTACCCCCAGACCTGTGCCCGTGCGGATCCAGTCCTGCTGGCCCAACAACAACGCGGAACAGAAGAAAACACTGATAACTATGGATATAAGACGCTTCATCTCTGATTCGACCCTATCAACCTTAGAGGTGAGGATTCAACGAAAATTTCATCCAAGAACCTGAAAACGCATCAGCGGTGGTAGTCAAACCAGAACTCCACCGAAACCCTGCCGCCGGAATAATCGGAAGGCAATGGTCCGAAGCTGTCAATGCGCTGCAGCGCGCGGACGGCGGACTGGTCGAGCGAGGGCACGCCGCTCGACTGCTCGACGCGAACGTTGGTCGGCTGGCCGGAACGGGTGATGTCGAAGGTGACGTAACAACGCGACGCCGTGCTGATGCGGGGATCAATTTCGTACTTCAGCCAGTTCTCGGAAATCTTGTTGCGCATGGCGTTCACATACCAGCCATAGCGGCTGCCAAAATCGCCGCCTCCGCCGGTAAAGTTGAAGCCACCTTTGGCTCCGCCGGAGGTGAAGCCATAAAGATTGGTCACCGGCCCGCCCTCCCCGTAGGGCACCACGTTCGTTGCTTCCGGGATGGGCTCAATGGCCTTGGCGCGACTCGCCGAGGGAATCTTCTCCCGTGGCTTGCGCTTGGCATCGCGCTCGGGAATCGCGATCGCGGTGGGCTCATCCAGTATCTTCGGCCTGGGCACGGACTGCGATAAGCCGGTGGATTCGTTAGCCAGCACGTTCTGGGTCTTGATGGGGCTGGCGGGAAGCGGAATGGTCGAGACCAGCGTGGCGCTCATAGCGTCACCGCCCGTGCCCGTGCCCGCGCCCCAACTCTCCCCGGGGAAGTGAATCACGGAATAAAGAATGATGGCGCCGAACAATACGCCGTGCAGGATCGCCGACCAGGTCAGAGGCCGGCGCCAGGGGTCGTGCTCGAAAAATATGTCAGCGCTTGCTGCCATGTTCCTGCAAAGGCTGGGTCACGATGCTGACGTTGGTAATGCCCGACTGCTTCACCGCATCCATCACGGTGGCGAAAGCGCCAAACGGCACATCCTGGTCGGCGCGCAAAAAAATAGTTTGCCGCGAGGGATCGCGCAGCTTCTGATGCAGCGTGGCGGGAATTTCGTTGATGTTGATGGGGTCGTTGCCCAGAAACACCCGCTGCCGGCGGTCAATGCTGATCACCAGCCGCTCTTCGGTGATCTCCTTCACTGTGCGCGTTTTGGGCACGTTCACCTCAATGCCCGACTGCAGTACCGGCGCGGTCACCATGAAAATGATCAGCAGCACCAGCACCACGTCCACCAGCGGGGTGACGTTGATGTCGGAAAGCGAGCTTTGCGTGCGGCCCTGGGCGTTCGTAAATGCCATTAATCGCGAACCTCGCTGAGCGCGCTCCGGTAGGTGGAGTGCGGCTGTTGTGGCGGCGACGTCGTGCGCTCAAACGCATTGAGCAGTTCGAGAGCGAAGTCGTCGCTGCGCGCCGCGAATTCCTTAATCTGATGGCTGAAGGCGTTGTACGCGATTACCGCGGGAATGGCGGCAAACAAGCCCGCCGCGGTGGTGATCAAGGCTTCCGAGATGCCGGGCGCAACCGCGCGCAGGGTAGCCGCGCCCGCCGTGCCCAGCCCCTGGAAGGCGTCAATGATGCCCCACACCGTACCAAACAGACCGATGAAGGGTGTGACCGCTCCCGTGGTGGCCAGCCAGGGCATGCGGCGCTCCAACCGCGTCATTTCTTCCGAGGCGGCAATCTGCGTGGCGCGCTGAATGGCCGTCAACCGCAGCGCCCCTCCGCCCTGCCGGCGGTACTCGTCGTAGGCGTTCTCGAAAACGCCCACCAGAGGGCTGGGCTTGAACTGCTCCGCCACCGCGGCTACGTCCTGCACGCGCGTGGCCTTGCGGAAGGCGCGCACAAATCGTCCGCTCTGCGCCCGCGCCCGTTTCAGGGCGCTCCACTTGGCCAGAATGATGGCCCAGGAGAATATGCTGAAGGCCAGCAGGATGAGCAAAACTATCTTGGCTACCAGGCCGGTTTGCTGGACCAGGTTTCCGACCTCGCCACCCACCGCGGCTGCAATGAATTGAGCAATAAGCATCTCAGACGATAAGGCGCAACGCGCCTACCGGCCTCCCCTATGTTGACGGATTTTCCGTAGGTTACGTGCCAACATTATATCTCCAGAGATGCCGGAAAGCTCCCAAGCGTCTACCTTAGTGAGGTTTACGAATCAAATCAGGTAACCGGGGAAAGGCCGTAGAAAAACGGAAGTCAGGACTCAGGACTCAGTAGGTCATATGTGACGCGGGCGCCCTCGCCCGCTTTCAGCGCCGCAGCAGCCCGCCGCGCCGGTCGGCCAGCAACAACACGAACAGCACGATCAGCAGCAAGCCCAGCAGTCCACTAGGGTAGTAGCCCCAGCCCACACTGTAGGGCCAAGTGGGCAGGGCAAACACCAGCAATAACAGCAGAATAATCAGCAGCATGATGCGATTCCTCCGAGCCATCTACCGCCCCTTCCCGTGGCCCTTGCGCTTGTGCCGCTTCATCACCGTGCGGGCGGCCACTTCCTGGGCGCGCTTGC
>DASSQB010000281.1:0-5048 GCA_035702725.1 Terriglobales bacterium
CACGTAAATACATTCTTCGAAATCGCTGTGATGGTGCGGTCCACGCAGCGACTCGCCCGGCGCAGGGACCGGTATCTCCACCAGGCGAAGCGTGACTGCCCGCGCACCCTTTTCTCCGGAAACCAGCTCCAAGGCGGTGCGTCCCGGCAATCCCAGGTGCTTCGCCTCCGCCTGCGTGCACACTCGTGCCATCAGCCCACCTGGTGCAACCGCTTGACCTCTGCCACGCCGCCTTGCACCGCGTCCAGCTGGCGGAAAATCTGGGTTGCCTCCTTGGCGATGGCATCGGCAATGGCGCTCACCATGCGTCTGCCCTTCTCCACGGTTGCCGGCTGCGGGCTGCCATACCAGCCGGTGGGCGCGATGGAGCGAATGTCAGTCAGCACCGGCTGATAGCTGCGGGTGCGCCGCAGCTTGTCCATCTTGCTGGCGTGCGCGTGCTCGGAGGAATTCTGAATGCGGTCCAGATGCACCAGCTCCGCTCGCCGCGCCAGCACGGCCAAGGCTTCGATTTCACCCCCGTGCGTGAGCCCATTGCACTCCGGGCCGAACATGTCGGCGGCCACGTAGCACGCCTGCGCCGTCGCCACCGTCATGCCGTGTTCGCGATGCAGCGCCTCGGCTGCGATGGAGAGGGAAGCGATGTTGCCCTCGTGCCAGTTGATGATCAGCAGATACTTTGCCCCATGTTTGGCGGTGGAGGCGCAGGTTTCTACTACCACCCGCATGTAAGTTTCGGGCGTTAACGTGATCGTGCCCTCGTACGGCATGTGCAGCGGCGTAACTCCCAGCGGGCTTCCCGGCAGGACCAGGCCATCCATGCGCTCGGCCACCGCTTCCGCAATAACGTCCACGGCGTACATGTCAGTTCCGGTGGGCAGGTGCGGACCGTGCTGCTCCACGCTTCCGGCCGGCAGAATGACCAGAGGATTCTTCTTGAAGTGGGCCGCGATTTCCGGCTGCGTCAGCTCCACAAAGTAGCGGCTAGGCAATGGCGCTCCTCTCTGCTACTCGCTCGCGAGCCGTCTGCATCACCTCGGCGATACGCGTGTAGCGGCCGTTGTTCTCAATGGAGCGCAGCGCGGCATATACCACGGCCACGGCGATGTTACCGTTTCTGGCGCTCAGTTCGCCCGGCTTGCCGGTGCGGCAGCTCTCCGCGAACATCTCGAGCTCGGCACGGAACATATCGCTGGGCGGCACCTTCAGTTCCTCCCGCTTGCCATAACCGTCCCTGCCGCGCTGGATATAAAGCGTGGAGGTAAGGTGCAGCTTGTCGGGTGTGTCCCAGGTGCCGAAATCAATTTCGTAGTGCATCAGGCCCTTGGACCCAAATACGCGAACCGCGAATACCCCGGGGGAAGTCCAGCACGAACCAACGTACCCGACCTTGCCGTCGGCAAACTTCAGCAGCGTCATGGACTGGTCATCCACCTCGGCGCCTACGGGTGACAGCTTGGAAGCCATGGAGCCGACTTCCTCGATTTCGCCGCCCAGGTAGTGCAGCAGGTCAAACTGGTGAATCGCCAGCTGTGAAAGAGGACCGCCCGGCGCCCGGTCCTTATACCATCGCCACATGTTGGGCGTCAGTTCCAGGGCACGCTCGTTGGAGAAGTTAGCTTCCAGGAAGGCGACCCGGCCCAGTTCGCCGCTATCAATTGCCTCGCGAATCCTGCGCACGCCCGCCATGAGCCGCGCGCTGTGGCCTACCGTTACGGTGATTCCATGCTGCTTCTCCAGGGCGGCGATTTGCAGGCCCTCTTCCAAGGTGCTGGCGATCGGCTTTTCCGTGTAAACGTGCTTGCCCGCGCGGGCAACTTCGCGCGCTACCGGCAGGTGCTGTTCGTTGGGCACGGTGAGAATGGCGCCCTTAATTTCCGGCGAGGAGAGCATCGTCTTCAGATCGGCTACCGCGGGCACGCCCATTTCTCGTTCGAAATTCTCCCGCTTCTCCGGCGAACGGCTGTAGGCGGCAACGATTTTCAGCTTGTCGGATTTGGCGGCGGCGCGGGTCAAAACCTTGGCCCAGCGGCCCAACCCGACAATGCCAACTTTGACCGGCTCTGCGCTCATCGAGCTTCTTCCCCGAGCAGAATCTCTTGACCGTGATGCGGCTCGCGATGTACAAAGGACAGGCGAGTGGTAGTACGGTATTACAGTATGACTTCCTCGTCAAGCCAACCGCCGGCCAATGGTGCCGCCGCCCTCTCCGCTATTCCGCGCGCCGCCGCCCCCTTGCGCCGCCAGGTAGCGGATGAGCTCCGCCAATCCATCATCAGCGGACGGCTGGCGCCAGGGGCGCGCCTGGTGGAACGCGAACTGATTGCCATGATGGGCGTTTCCCGCACCGTAATTCGCGAGGCCCTGCGCCAGTTGGAGTCCGAAGGCCTGGTGGCCATGATTCCCAACAAGGGGCCGGTGGTGCGCGAACTGACACTGCCGGAGGCCAAGGATCTGTACTCGATTCGCGCGGTGCTGGAGGGCCTGGCCGCCCGCCTGTTCGTGGAGAATGCCGATGAGGCGCAATTCCGCAAATTGCAGACTGCATTAACCGTCACCGCCGCTGCTTACAAAGCCGCCGATCCCGAAGTGTTGCTGGGGGCGAAGAATCGCTTTTACGACGTGCTGTTCGAGGGTGCGGGCAGCGAGACGCTGTCGTCCATGATCGCCACGCTGCATGCCCGCATCCGTCGCTGGCGGGCGCTGGGCCTGGCCCACCCGCAGCGTTCCCCGCGGCGCTCCCAGGAGAGCATCAAGAGCCTGCGCGCGGTGGTAGCGGCTATCAAGGGGCGCGATGCCGAGCAAGCCGAAAAAGTCATGCGCGACGAAGTCACCAGGGCGGCCGCGGAAGTTATTCGCCTGCTGGCCGACTCCCCGCCGCAGGCTGCCGCACAGCAGTCTCCCTAGTTGTTTTAATTCCGCAATACATGGAGAAAGAACGGATGACCACCTCTTTTATCGTCCACGACAAAGCTGACACCGTCGGCGTGGTCGTGGTCGAGGATGTGCAGCCGGGGAAGGACTTGACCGGCTGGATCATGGAAACGGACGAAACCATTACTCTGAAGTCGCTGGACCCAGTGCCCCTCGGCCACAAGATCGCGCTGCGCGACATCAAGTCCGGCGACACCGTCCTGAAGTACGGCCACGACGTTGGCCGCGCCGTCGCGGACATCGGCAAAGGACGCCACGTTCACGTCCACAACCTGAAAACCAAGAGGTGGTAAGAATGGCACGCTACGAGTTCTACGGGTATCGCCGCGAAAATGGCCGGGTAGGAATCCGCAATCATGTGATCATTCTGCCGCTGGATGATCTTTCCAACGCGGCAGCCGAGGCCGTCGCCAACAACATTAAAGGCACGCTGGCCCTCCCCCATGCTTACGGCCGGCTGCAATTTGGCGAGGACCTGGAGCTGCATTTCCGCACCCTGATCGGCACCGGCTGCAATCCCAACGTGGCTGCCTGCGTGGTTATTGGCATCGAGCCCGGCTGGACCGGACGGGTGGTGGAGGGCATTGCCGCCACCGGCAAGCCCGTTGCCGGTTTTTCCATAGAAACTAACGGCGACATCAGCACCATTGCCGCCGCTTCCCGCAAAGCACAGGAATTCGTGCAGGGAGCCACCGAAAAGCAGCGCGAGCGCTGTTTCATTGAAGACCTCTTCGTCTCCGCCAAGTGCGGTGAGAGCGATACCACTTCCGGCCTGGGCTCCTGCCCCACGGTCGGCAACCTGATTGACAAGCTGGACCCGCTGCACGTAACTACCTGCTTTGGCGAAACCTCAGAGCTAACCGGCGCGGAAGTGGTGTGCGCCAGCCGCGCCGCCAGCAAGCAGGTGGCGGACAAATTCATGCAGGTGTTCAACGCCTACCAGGAGGTGATTGACCGCCACAAGACCAGCGACCTCTCGGAATCGCAGCCCACCAAGGGCAACATTGCCGGCGGCCTGACCACCATTGAGGAGAAGGCCTTCGGCAACCTGCAGAAGATCGGCAAGAAAGCGAAATTCATTGATGTTCTGAAACCCGCGGAAGCGCCCGCCAAAGGCCCGGGACTCTATTACATGGATACGTCCTCCGCCGCCGCGGAGTGCGTTACGCTGCAGGCTGCCGCCGGATTTGTGGTCCATCTTTTTCCCACCGGTCAGGGAAACGTGATCGGCAATCCCATTGAGCCAGTCATCAAGCTCACCGCCAACCCTCGAACTGCGCGCACCATGCGCGAGCACATTGACCTGGACGTCTCCGGGTTGCTGCGCCGCGAGATGAATCTTGACGAAGCCGGGGACCGGCTGATTGACATCATGCTGCGCACCTGCAACGGCCGCCTGACCTGCGCCGAGGCGCTGGGGCATCGTGAGTTTGTGATGACCAAGCTGTACCAGAGCGCGTGAGGGAGGAAACGTCGTAGAGCCACGGCGACAGTTGCCGTTCCCTCGAATTTGTAAAAGCAGGGGTGCTGGGAAGGAAGCTGTATGGTGGTCTGACCACTGTGTGATATTATGCGCCGCTTACCGCTACACAATGCTGGCCTGTAGATGAAGGAGGGGTGGCATGTGCGCCATCACCCGGCGCGGTTTCATGAAGGGCGCGGCTTTGGCCCCGCTGGCGCTCAGCCCTCTTTCTCTGCGCTCGCAAACCCCGCAGGGGGATCGCTTCGACATTGTGGTGGCCGGCGCCGGTCACAATAGCCTGATCACCGCCGCGTACCTGGCCAAGGCCGGCTACCGCTGCCTGGTGCTCGAGGGTCGCGCTGAAGTTGGCGGCGGAGTCAAAACCGCCCAACTCACTTTGCGCGGCTTCCATGACGATGTCTGCTCCACGGCCCATAGCGGTATCCAGGGCAATCCGCTGCTCCGAGACAACGAACTTCACCTGGGCGATTATGGCCTGGAGTACATCACGCCCGATCCCATCTTCCACGTGGTGTTTGGCGACGGCTCGTACCTGACCCAGTGGCGCGATATTGACCGCACTGTTGCCGAGTTCGGCAAGTTTTCCAAGAAAGACGCCGCTGCCTACCGCCGCATGCTGGCCGAATTCGAC
>DASSQB010000282.1:0-5044 GCA_035702725.1 Terriglobales bacterium
TGGCAATCGGCGCAACTCATCTGGTTGCCGGTATATTTGCCCGCGTAGCGCGGCGTGTAATCGAAAATATTCTGGCCCAGGCGAATGCTCTCGCCCGCAGGACCTGCGGGAAGGCGTGCGGGTAGGGCGACCTTCATCGACTTTACTGCCTTTGACTGCGCCTGCGCAGGCGCAACTGCCTGACTAAGACCAGCGCTTGCCAGCAGAGCCAGGGCTAGTGCTGCAATTCCGGAACGACGCCAGCCCGTTTTCACTGCTGTCCTCCTGCGGCCGTGACCGGTCCAAAACCAAATTTGCGATAGATGGCTTGCGCCTCTTCTGAACCCAGATACGTTACCCAGGTCTGTGCGGCGGCTGCATGCGGCGTGTTGCGCAGCACTCCGGCGGCATAAACAGCCGTGGTGTTTTGGCTGGCAGGAATAGCTACGCCGCTGATCGGGTTGCTGATCTTCTCCTGGAAGCGCACCTCCGAGGACCAAGTCACGCCCGCGTCCGACTTTCCGCTCAGGATGCGCATGGGCGTCTGCCGATGGTGAATGTGAGTCAGATAGGTCGTCCCCGCCTTGAGCTTGGTATCCATTACTTTGTGAACCAGCGCATCCCCACCGGCTTTGCGCAACGAGTCTTCAATCTGGCGGGCCACGCCCTCCCAAGCCGGATTGGGCATGGAGAGCCGAATTTCATCCTTGCCCAAATCCCGCAGCGAGCGAATGCCGCGGGGATTCCCGGCGTGGACCATGATTTCCAGTTGGTTGCTGGCGTAGTGAACCGGCTTCTCCACCTGTCCCTTTTGTTCCATTTCAGCCAACACCCGTGCCCCCGCTTCGTAGACGTCAGCGTGGGCCTGCAGGGTCAGGTTGCCGAGGGTAAGTATGCCATCGTGCTCCATTTGCTGACGCAGGATTCCCGGCGGCAGCGTTTCATAAAAGATATGGCCGCGCAGTTCCGGATGCTGCTTCTCAAATCCCGCAATCAGATCGGGCAGAACCATAAACTGGTTACCGCCGATAAACAGTATCAACTGCGCGCCCGCGGGATTGCCGTGCAGGTCGGGAACGTTGTCTACGTCGTCCACCTGGAAGACGTAGCCTTTATCGGCGGCGGGATTGTTGCGGCCCTGGCTCCAGGGCGGCGCCTGCTGGGCGGCAACCAGGACGGGCAGACCAATGGCCAAGGCCAGCTCTACACGCCAACCGCCGCTTATACCTCGTTTCCTGGCCAATTTGCACCCTCTACGGCTTGATGTAAGTGTAATGACCTTCGCTCTGCAGCAGGACCAGGCTGGCCACCAGGGAGGCAACCACCAGCACGCCGTTATGGATGTGTGCCAACATGTCTTTCACAACCTCTTCCCGCGGCTGTGCCAGCTTTAAGTGGGCAATGACCACCTTCGCCGCTTCCTCCAAACCGGTGTGGCAGCTCAGGAATTTCACTCCCCGCGCCTGCAGGCCTTGCACGCTGGTGTCCTCATAGCTGGAATTTTCGTCGTTGGGGTCTCGCGAAGCATTCTTGGCGACTTTGCTGGGATAGTAGAAATTACGCACCGCCGGTTTGCCGGTCTCCGGGTCGGCCTCATTCAACACCTCGCCAATGCGGTATTTCTGCCAGACGTAGTCGTCGTAGTTCAGCAGGTTGGCCGCTCCATGCAGCCCTGCCACAATGCGGATTTGTTGTGCTGGAATGCCGAATCCGAACTGCAGTCCGTTGAGCGAATTCTTGATGTTGTTGAGGAACTTGCCCTTGTCTATGGCAGTCGCATCGTACACCTGTTTGGCGCGAGCGGGGAGGCGCAACAACTCGTCGAATTCCTTGATGTTCCAGTCGCTGCGCTGGTAAACCAGTTGCGCCTCGGCGGTTTTCCCGCCCAGTGCGGCCAGTGCCGCCAATCCCACTGCCGCCTGCCCCACGAAGCCACGACGAGAAATTTTGCTCACGAGGTTTGCTCCTTTTGGTTGCCAGTCAGGATGTTCCCATCAAAGTCGCCTTGTCCGTGCCCATCTGGTTAGGGCCGCGCGAGTCCAGCACGCGAAGTGGATTTTGGAGCGGACGAAGAGGCCCGCTCCGGTCCGCGATAGAACGAGCGGATATAAAACGTCACTGCCTGAACTTCCGCCCGCGTCAGCAGCGGCCACGCCGGCATGGCGCTGCCGGGAACTCCACCCGCAATCACTCGCGACGCTGCCGCGTACGACGGGCGCAGCTCCGCGAAACTGGGCGGAACCGGCTTCAAAAGCGAAGCGTCTGGGCCGTCGCCTTGGCCGTCGTTTCCGTGGCAGCGCGCGCAGTGCACAACATATACCCGCTGGCCGGCTTCCTGCAGCGCACGGTCGGGCGCCAGGCGGACCTGCGGCGAAAGTTCATCATCGCGGCAGAGCGTAGCGGTATACGCCGCCACCGCGCTCAACTGATCCGCAGGCAACGACTTCCACGCCGCCATTCCCGTGCCCAGCACTCCCTCTTCCAGCGCCCTGCGGATCAGCGAATCCGAAAGCTTAAAAGCAGTGAGATCTATGGCCGGCGGCTTCAGCTTCAAACCGCTGGCAGGCTTGCCGTCGCCGCGTTCGCCATGACAGGCGGCGCAGAACCGGACAAAGACCTCCCGCCCCTGCTGAGACTGCGGCGACGGCGCGGGCTTGGAGCGCCTCGCCGATTGATCCGCATTGGCAGGAGTAACCGCAACTGATATCCCCAGCAGCAGTGTGAGCAGGCCCGTAGGTCCCATCGTGGACTCTTCCCCGGAAGTAATGACGACGCTTTGCGATTGTATCGGAAGTGGCGCGATCACCCCAGACTGGTCGCGCGGGTTAGCGCTTGGCATACTCATCGAGAGCGCAACCCAGCCGGCGCAGGCCTTCGGCCGTCATCCCGGTACTGCCGCCTAAGCCGATGCGAAAATGACGCCGCATCTCGAAAAAGTTCCCCGGCACAACGCTGGTTTCGTATTTTTCGCGCAACAGGTTGCAGAACTCTTCCACATCTCCTCGCCGCAACTGGGGAAAGACCACGGTGCCGAATGCCGGACGAAAACAGCGCAGTTTAGTAGTGGAATCCAGGAAGGCGGCCAGGGCCTGGCGGTTGGCGTCGAGAATGCTCCTGGCCCGCGCCGCAATCTGCTGCAGGCGGTCGAGCGCTGCTACGCTGAGCAGTTCACCCGGGTGCACGGCGGTGGCGGCAAACACGTCATTCAGACGCCACATGCGTTCGGCCAGCTCCGGTTCAGCCAATACCCAGCCGCAGCGCAGTCCGCTCAATCCGTAGGCCTTGGTCAGACTATTGGTGGAAACGAACTGCTTCCCCAGCTGAAAGGCGGAACGAGCAGGCGCAGCATACATCGCCTCCAGGTACACCTCATCCACCAGCACCCGGGCGCCGCAACGCAGCGCGATTTCGCCGATCGCGGCCAGCGTTGGCTCATCCGTGAGCGCTCCGCTGGGATTATGCAGGTTGGTGATCACAATCAGCCGGGTGCGCGATGTGACTCGCTTCTCGACTTCCTGGGAATCAATGCGGAAGTCATCTTCAAAGCGGCGCCGGAAACGGCGGATTTTCGCTCCCAAAAAACGGGCCGTGCTCAGCAGCAGCTCATAGGTCGGCTGCTCCACCAGCACTTCGTCGCCGGGCTCGAAGCATGCCGCCATGGCCAGGTGGTTGGCCATGGAGGTGCCAGCGGCCGCGACTACGCATTCCGGCTGCACCTGGTTCTTGCGTGCCAACCGCTCTTGCAGCGGTTGATACCCGTAGACGGTGGGACCATTGATCTCCAGGTCCTGGATATTCACGCCCAGCTCGGCCAGGGGGTAACTCGCGACCCCGCTGGTCGCCAGGTTATAGGGCGCTGCGGAGCGCAGCTTAGCCCATTCCATGTACGGCGAGCGAATCGTGCTGCGTGGCTCCTTCATTCCGCCGTCCTCACTTTGTTTTGCCGCGACCACAGCAGGTACACCGGCACGCCCAACAGCAGGATCAGCGTCCCAATCAGGCTGTTGGCGGGATACTTGTAGATAGCATTGGCCACCACTACCCAGCAGGCCAGCACAAAGGCGGCGGTAGTAAAGGGGTGACCAGGGGTGCGGAATGTGGCGCGCCCCCCGCCATCTGCCGCCGATTCTCGCCGCCGAAAAACAAACAGGCAGGTTCCGGTCAGGCCAAAGAAAACGAAGTCCGTCGCCACCACATAGTTGAGAATCTGGTCATAGCGTCCAGAGAGAGCTATCACAGCCGTCCATACGCTTTGCAGAACGATGGCCACAACCGGCACGCGGGTACGCGCATTGACGTAAGCCACGCCACGAAAGAACAGCCCATCTTCCGCCATGGCAAAGTAAACGCGCGGCGCGGTCAGTATGGACTGGCTGAGAAATCCCAGGGTGGAAATCGTGATGCCGAGCGCGATCAGCTCCGCGCCCCGGTTGCCCATTACCAGCCGCATCACCGCAGTTGCCGGCACTGTGGTATCAGCGAGGCCAGCAGGACCGAGGGCGCGCACGCAAACAAGGTTAACGGCAAGGTAAAGGATAATCACCCCAGCCACGCCGATCACCAGGGCGCGCGACAGGTTGCGCCGCGGCTCCTTGATTTCCCCAGCCACGAAGTTGGTGGTCTGCCAGCCGCCATACGAGAACAGCACCGGAATCATGGCCGCACCGAAGGCGGTGAGTAGATCAAAAGAGGGTTTCTGATCTAACACGGGGCGCACCAGCGGGCGCGGAGCCCGGAGCAGGAAAAACCCCGCGCCCACCAGCAGGGCGATCGCAGCAATCTTTAGCAGCATCAGCGCGCTCTGCACGCGGCTGCCCAGCTTTACACCCAGGCAGTTGATGACGGTGAGTACAGCAAGCGTGATCACGGCAATCGCGTGCTCTGAAAGAGGCGCCGCGGTCAGCTCACGAAAATAACGGGCGAAGGTGATAGTGACTGCTGCCATGCCGCCGGTTTCGGTCACCAGCAGCAGTCCCCAGCCGTAGAGGAACCCAAGCGCGGGATGGTAGGCAGAGCGCAGGTAAGCATATTGGCCGCCGACCTCCGGCATGCGGTCGGCCAGCTC
>DASSQB010000283.1:0-5942 GCA_035702725.1 Terriglobales bacterium
GACCTGCAGAAGCAGAGCTGGTTGGAAGTGTTGCGCTTCCCTGAAGGAGCAACGCTGGAACAGATTGCGCACGGCAAAGGGCGCATTTTCTGGGCGGCTTATCCAGCTGAACTGGCGGAAGGCCCGCAAGCCGCCGACGCGCTTTACTCTTATGTGCTGAGCCAGGTGGGCACGCAGGCGCCGTTCGAGTTGCGCCAGCCCGCGCCCGGTGTGCTGATTTATCCCACCGTGCTGCAGGATTCCGTGCTCTATGTCCTGGAGTCGGAGAGTGCTGAACCGGTGAAAGTTGATTTGCGTGACCGCTTGACGGGAGCGCGGCTGGCGCTCACCTTGCCTTCACAGCGTGCCGCGCTGGCGCTGATTCGCAAGTCAGATGGGGCGATTCTCGCGAAGTACGGCTTCTAAGTCGGGGAGCCCTCAGGCGCCGCGAGTTGCATGACTTGCCTTTCCGATGGGCCGGGAACAACACCCGTTAGCTGGGCCTCGATTACAATCTCATCCTCCTGATTCTTGAACAGCGCCTCGGCCTTGGCCCTGTTACGGTCATCCAGCTCGGTGATGGTAAGCGCGCATTCGATTGTTTCCCCGAAATATACCGGCTTCCTGAAACGGAAATTCATTCCTGTCGCCAGCCAGCCAATTTCTCCGCCAATCTCTGTGAGCATGCTGGCAACCAGAAGCCCGTGACAAATCCGGCCGCGAAAGTGTTTTAGTTCCGCAAAGCGATCATTAAAGTGCACCGGGTTATAGTCCCGGCTGATGTCCGCGAAAACCCGCGTATCCTGTTCGGTGAACGTGCGGGAGACGGTAAAAGAGTCGCCGCGGTTCAGGCCTGCAATCGCTTTTTGCCGAATGTATGACATGAATACGGTTCTCCGCCTGCGTTGGTGGAAATTCGAGAAGACCTGATTTCAACTCTCCCGGCTCGTTATCGGCTTGCGGCCGAAGAAGCGGAAGCGGGTTTTGGCAGTTTCAATCGTGACATCGGTGAATCCCGCCGCCTGGAGGCGAGACGCCATGGTCCCGGGCGGCACCAAAACCATAGTGTCGAATACGTGAACGATGGGCATCATCAGCCGCCAGCGGCTGTCGGTGCCAGCGAAAACGCCGCCCGGGCGCAGCACTCGCCACACCTCCGCCAGGATCTGGTCCTGCAACTTCGGGGAAGGCACGTGGTGAAGCATGGTGAAGGCTACCGCTCCGCTAAAGGAACTATCTGGGAAGGGCAAGGCGGTGGCGTCGCCGTTCACCACCTGAACATTACCATTGGCAAACTTTTGACGCAGTCCGACCGCCAGTTTGGCATCAATTTCCACGCACGTGAGGCGGCGCTGCGACTGGCGAAGCACGTCGGTGGTGATGCCCGGTCCCGGCCCAAGTTCCAGGACGTTGTCCCCGAGTTCCACTCCGGCGAGTCCCCAGGGCACGATTTCTTCCCGCACTGTGCGTTTCCACCCGCTGGAATTCAGAATCCAGTGATGCAGCAGATTCATGGCGTGTTCTCGCCTTCAACTATACGGCGGCGTTGTGCCGGCGCCGCGGTCTTGCGCCAGTGATAGAAAAACGGAACGCCCGCCAGTATGACAGCCAGGCCCAGCGAGGAGCGCACCGGGCGCACCAGCCAGAGGTTTACGGTCAGTGCGACCGCAGCGATAAAAAAGATAAGCGGCGTCCAGGGATAGCCCCAGGTGCGATACGGGCGCGGCAGGTCCGGTTGCTGCCTGCGCAGGCGGATGACTGCCAGGGCGACCAGGGCGAAGAAGATCCAGACCGCGAATATGAACAGTGAGTACAGTTCTTCAAATGTGCCGGTGAGCGCCAGCGCCACGGCCACGCCGCCTTCCAGAAGAAGCGCGCCACTGGGAGTGCGAAAGCGCGGCTGCAGGTGAAGGGCAAACTGGAAGAAGGCGCCGTCGCGCGCCATGGCATAGGGAATACGCGCGCCGGTGAGCTCCACTACGTGCAATGCGCCCAGCGCGGAAATGGCCATGGCAACCGTGAGCCAGGCCGCGCCCTGGTGTCCGGCAAAAGTTTGCACCACATCCGACGCCACGTGCTGCGACTGTGCCAGTTGTGCCAAAGGCAGCACGTGGAAGTAGACCACGTTGGCCAGCAGGTACAGCCCGCCTACGGTGAGCAGGCCAAGAATAATGGCCCGCGGAATGTTCCTGTGCGGCTCCAGAATTTCTTCGCCCAGATCGCCCAGATCATTGAAGCCGTTATAAGCCCACATGGCGGGCACCAGCGCGGTGAGAAACGCGCCCACCGCACCCAGGCCCACCGGTGTGAGCACGGGAGCGGCCGTGCCTGCAGCTACGTGCTTCCCCAGCGTGATGCCGAGCACAACGATCAGAATGATCGCACCCACTTTCACTGAGGTCAGCAGCACCTGGATGGCGCCGCCCATGCTCACGCTCAGGTAGTTGATCGCCGTGATGACCACAATTACGGCTGCGGCCAGTGGCTGAGCAAGAGTGAAATGGAAGGCATAGCCGCCAAAATGACCGACGAACAGCGGCGCTGCCACTGCCGGCAGCAGAAAGCCGACGAAGCGCAGGAAACCAGCCGCCAGCGTCGCCATCGCCACGGGCCGCTCCAGGAAGGAACTCATCCAGCCGAAAAGAAACCCCCAGAGCGGCCCCAGACCGCGCTCCAGGTAAACGTAAGCGCCGCCGGCCTTGGGGAAGGCCGCTCCTAACTCCGCGTAGCAGAAGGCGCCAAAAAGCACAATGAGGCCGCCCACAATCCAGGCGGCAAAGACGAGGGCTGCAGAGCCGACTGTGCGCGCCATGTCGCTGGTGACCAGGAAGACGCCGGTGCCAATGGTGTCGCCGATGACAATGGCGGTGGCTGACCACAAACCGAGGCCGCGCACCAGGCCAGGCGCTGGCGGGGAAGACGGTTTTGACCCTGTGGAGGGCATGGAAGGTGTTGAGCCTACTATCGCGGTGGGAGCGGGTCAAACCCGCTCGTTTTCACCCCAGAGACACAGAGGCACAGAGAAAAACAATTTATGAATGATGATTGAAGATTGATGAATAAAAGACGTTCGCAACTGCAGGGTCGGTGGTAACAAATGCTGACTGACTCCATGCTTTTCAATCGTCAATCGAAAATCATCAATCGTCAATTAGCCCCTCTGTGGTGAATTTTCTGTGGCGGCGGTATGATCAAAACCGCCATGGCTGCACAGAAGGCAATGCTCACCGACTTTCCCTGGGCGGAGGATTACCGTGTTGCCGGGCTGGATGATGTTCTCACGCCGGCGCTGGTGATCTATCCCGAAATTGTGGCTTCCAACCTGCAGCGCACGCTGGCGCTGCTGGACGGGGACGGCGGCCGCTGGCGGGTGCACATCAAGACGGCGAAGCTGGGGTACACGCTGCGCATGCTGGTAGAGCGCGGAATTCGCAACTTCAAATGCGCGACCACGCTGGAGTTGCTGACCGCCTGCGAGTGTGGCGCTGAAGACGTGCTCTTTGCCTATCCCTCCATGGGTGCGAACGCGCGGCGGGTGCAGGAACTGGCCGCGCAATTTCCTCGGGTGCGCGTTTCCGTGCTGGCCGAAAACGAAGACCAGGTGCGGCAGTGGCGCGGCAGCCGCGTGGGAGTGTTTGTGGACATCAATCCCGGCATGAACCGCACTGGGGTTGAACAGAATGCGGTTGATGAGACTGTTAGTCTGGCGGGAGCGATTGGCAGCGCCGGGCTGAAGTTCTGCGGCTTGCACTACTACGATGGCCATCTCGGCGGCCTGGCTTTTGAGGAGCGGGCTCAGGTGGCGCACCGCGGTTACGATGCGCTGCTGAAGATCGTGACCGCCATCGAGAATGGCGGAATGCAGGTGCCAGAGGTGATCACGGCGGGGACGCCGAGCTTTCCGGCCGCGTTGTCGTACGCCGGCTTCCGCGGGCAAAGCTTTGTGCATCGCGTCTCGCCAGGCACAATTGTTTATTGCGATGCCACCAGCCTGGCGCAACTGCCCACCGAGTACGGCTATCGGCCGGCGGCGCTGGTGGTGGCACGCGTGGTGAGCCGGCCACGCGCGGGCACGGTGACCTGCGACGCCGGGCACAAAACGGTTTCCGCCGATGCCGGCGTGCCCACCTGCGCCGTGCTGGGCCATCCCGAGGTGACGCCGCTTTCGCCCAGCGAGGAGCACCTGCCGTTTTCCGTTGCGAATGGCACGCGGGGGCCTCAGGTCGGCGATATTCTCTACCTCCTGCCCCGGCACGTGTGTCCCACGGTGAACAATTTTGACTGCGCGCTGCTGGCGAAACGGGGCCAGATTGAAGCGGTGGAGAAAGTTTCCGCGCGGGGCCGCGAGGCGCCGCTGTCGGTTGCGGAGGCGGCTTCGCGGTGTCGCCCCTGAAGGGGCTGGGCTGACGCCCCGGGCTAAAGCTTGTTTCGCCCTGCGGGCTGGCACATTGGTAGTACCGAATTTTGTGCAGCCCCCATACATAGACACGGGGAAGGTGCAACCAACCTCTCTGCTGTCGTTATCTCGGTATGCGGGACGACTCACCTGCTTCGTTTGCGACTCCGCGAGTGTGTCGCCGCTTTCCGCGTCTGCGGCTTGTAGGCAATGCAATCAATCTCAATCAGCATTCCCGGCATCGCGCCCAGGTCGCTGCCTACGGTGGTGCGCACGGGATAAGGCTTGGAAAAGCGGCGGGCGTACACCGCGTTGTAACGGGGAAACAGGCTGGGATCGTGCAGGTGAGTGCTCACCTTGACCACGTCGGCCAGCGTCGCGCCATCGGCCTCCAGGATAGCTTCGAGGTTCGTGATAGTCTGCTCGGTCTGCTCCTCGATCGTGCTGCCCACAAGTTTGCCGGTTGTGGGATCAATGGGGCCGCTGCCGGTCACGAAGATGAAGTCGCCCGCCCGCCATCCCTGGGAATAGGCTCCCATCGGCGGCGCGCCGCGCTTGCTCTGGATCACGTACTTGGCCATATCTGTTTTTAGCCTCCCCTGCAACTGCCCTTCATGATGAACACGCCTTCGCCTGAAACCCTGGTGGTGGAACACACGGGATACTTCGGCGCTGCCGTGCCTCTGCATGACGCCAATGCGCGCCGGTTGAAGCTTTGAAACCTGCACTAGGCATGCGCCTGGGCCGGCTGCTGATATCCGCCTTCGCGACCAGCTGAGATGCGCTGATATTCCTCGCCGGCCTCCGCCGGCAGCAGCACCCAAAGAGTGTAGACGGCCAAGGCCGTGCCGAAGGGGAAATCCAGGAGCATCAGAAAGCCCATAACCAGGGCCATCACCCGGCCCCACGCGCGAACTTTGAGCAAGCCATACCCAGTGACGGCACGGGCGGCGGCAATCGCCAGGAACAAAATGCCCAAGCCAAAGAAGAGGACGGGGGCGAAGATGCGGGCCTGAGGGGACATGTTCCCAGGGGCGGCACCGGCTGCAGCTCCCAGCGCGAACATAATCGCGGTGGGGATCACCCAGAACGCCGCCATGACAAACCAGAAAATAGACAGCAGATGCAGATGAGGGGCGACGCGGGTGCGAATCGCGATGGAACTTCTGACATCGGCCACGCTGCGTCCGCAGCTTGGGCAGGCCAGCTGATCCTGCCCCAAAGGCGCACCACAATGGTTGCAGTACATAACCTGCCTCCGGAATAGTGTACGCGGGGAAAGGTTTCAAAGTTTCAAGGTTTCGCAGGTTTCAAAGGTTCGAGTGGCGTTCTAGCGGTCGAGACATTCGTATCGGAGCCTGGAGGGCCTTGGGCTTAGGGACCAGCATCGCCACCCTTTCCTGTCAGCTTGAGCGGAGCAAGCCGGATCGCTCGCGAACTGGCCGGCGGAGTCGAAAGACCCCGCGCTTGTTATGCGCCAAACACCAGTTTCAGGGAGTTTTTTGGAGCATTCGTCCCAGAAACGTCCTCCGGCAACCGGCGCTTCTCCAGGCGCAGGGGTGTTTCG
>DASSQB010000284.1:0-2229 GCA_035702725.1 Terriglobales bacterium
GGCAAAGATGGTCAGCGTGTTGGCCACCGACCACAGGCAGCCGGCGATGATGGCCCAGACGACGAGGTGGGGGGCTTGCAGGATATCGGCGCGAATGCTGGAGGTGCCGCGCACGATGGCGGGCAGGCTCCAGCGCCCCAGGAAAACGCCGGCTACCATGGCGAAGGAAATCAGCACGGGGGAGATGCCGGTGGTGACCAGCTTGGTGGGAACTTCGGCTGCGCCCAGCCAGGCGCCGGCGGCAATGCCGCAAAGCACGCCCACACGCTGCAGGGCGCGCACGCGCTCGGGCGCGAGCAGCGCCGCGCCGGGAGCCGCCGCGGGTGAGCTTAGCTGACCCATCGCAGAAGCAGGAGGCCGCCGATGAGCACCAGGGTTGGCACCCAGAAATGCACATCTCCGCTTACGGAGGACACCCAGTTGATGGGCTGTGTTTCGGCTCGCTCAATCACTTCTTCGTTATCCATGGACCGGGCGGAGCTAATACTACATGAGTTGCGGCAGGGTTGGTAATCAACTTGTTAGGATAAGATGCTGCCCGACCCATGAACACGAACTTAGCCGTAGTTAGCCTGACTCTGCTGTTCTGCCTGGAGTTGCCAACCACTGCTCAAACGCCATCTGTTCCAGTCCGGCAGCAGGTGCGCGCTTACCGCGAAGCGCACGAGAAGCAGATTGTGAGCGAGTTCGTGAACCTGCTCTCGATTCCAAACCATGCCGGCGATACCGCCGATATTGAGCGCAACGCACAAGCAGTTTCGGCCATGCTGCAGAAGCGCGGGGCGCAGGTGCGGCTGCTGCAGGTAGCTGGGGCTTCGCCGGTGGTTTTTGGCGAGCTGCGCACGCCAGGCGCAACGCGCACCATCGGGATTTATGCGCATTATGACGGCCAGCCGGTGGATCCGGCGCAGTGGCAGCACCCGGCGTTCAGCCCGGTGTTGCTGGATGCATCGGGAAGCGTTGTGGATTGGCAATCGCAAGCGCATTTCGATCCGCAAGCACGCCTCTACGCACGTTCCACCAGCGATGACAAGGCGCCAATTGAAGCGACCATGGCGGCGCTGGATGCACTGCAGGCGGCGCACATCTCGCCTTCCGTTAACCTGAAGTTTTTCTTCGAAGGGGAAGAGGAGGCCGGCTCGCCACACCTGGCGGAGATCATCGCCAAAAATCCAGGAACACTGGATGCCGATGCCTGGCTGCTGTGCGATGGGCCGGTGCATCAGTCGGGGCGGATGCAGGTGGATTTCGGCTCGCGCGGCGATGTTGACCTGGAGATGACGGTCTATGGCCCGGCGCGCCCGCTGCACAGCGGCCATTACGGCAACTGGGCCCCCAATCCCATTGTGCTCCTCACACACTTGCTGGACAGCATGCGCGACGCGGACGCGCACATCCTGATTCCCGGCTTCTACGATGACGTGCGGCCGCTGACCGCCAGCGAGCGCCGCATGCTGGCGCATACACCCGCGGCCGACGAGCAACTTAAGCAGGAACTGGCGATAGCCCAGCCGGAAGGCGATGGAGCCAAGCTGGCAGAGCAGATTCTGAAGCCCGCCATTAACGTGCATGGCATCCAGGGTGGCCACGTGGGCGAGCAGGCGGCCAACGTAATCAGCACGGAGGCGCGCGCCTCCTTCGACATTCGCCTGGTGCCGGACCAGACGCCGGAGCGAGTGAAGCAGGAGATTGAGCAGCACATCGAGCGCCAGGGATTCTTTATTGTCCACCAGACGCCGGACTTGGCTACCCGCCGCGACCATGCGCGCGTGGTGAAGCTGGAGTGGGGCTCAGGCTATCCCGCCTATCGCGCGCCAGTGGACAACCCCATGGCGCAGGCAGTGGTGCGCACCATCGAGGAGGCTACCGGTGCGCCCATCATTCGGGTGGTAAGCCTGGGGGGCAGCGTGCCCATGTATTTGTTCGAAGGCAAGGAGCACCGGCCAGTAATCGGCGTGCCTATCGCGAATGCCGACAACAATCAGCACGCGGCCAATGAAAACCTAAGGCTGCAGAATCTGTGGGGCGGGATCGAGATTTTTGGGACCCTGTTCGCGCGGCTGGAGGCCAAGGTGGCCGCTCGCTGAGCATCTCACCCTTGCCCCGACTGGCGCCTGGAAGAAGCGTTACTGGTAAGAGCAGATTTTTACGGCGCCCGACCGGCACAGAAAAGCTGTTATTATCCGCATTCAGTGGGAAGTATCTATGCGTTCGGCTCTCACTCCTGCT
>DASSQB010000285.1:0-3330 GCA_035702725.1 Terriglobales bacterium
CCGCGGGAGAACATTATCGGCCGCCCCCTGTTCATCTACTGGTCGTTCGTGGAATCGTCGGGCCAGTACCTGAAGCGCAGCGCCGCTGACCGCATTGGCTTCATCTTCCACGTGATATTCCACTTCTTCGACCAGACGCGCTGGGGGCGCATGCTGCACATCGTGCGATGAAGCGGACTACTCGCAACCTCGCGGGCGCCATTGCGGCTTTAGTGTTGCTGGCCCTGGTGGTGCCGCCGCTGATCAGCATGGGCCGTTTTCACGCCCGAATTGACCAGTCCATCGGGCGGGCGCTGGGCCGGCAGGTCACCATCGGAGCGGTCAACCTCCGTCTTCTTCCCCAGCCTGGCTTTGATTTGCAGCGCCTGGTGGTGGCCGATGACCCCTCCTTCAGCGCGGAACCCATGCTGCGCGCCGATGAGGTCACCGCCTACCTGCGGCTCAGCTCGTTGTGGCGGGGGCGCCTGGAGATCGCTCGCCTCAGCCTGCAGAACCCCAGCCTGAACCTGGTGCGCGGCCCTAACGGACGCTGGAACGTTTACCCTCTGCTGGAACGCACGGCGCAAATCCCTTCCGCCCCTACCGCGCAGAGCAAACCTGAGGCCCGGCCGCGTTTCCCCTACATTGAGGCTGACAGCGGGCGCATCAACTTTAAGGTTGGCGCGGAAAAAAAGGTCTACGCGCTGACCGACGCCGACTTCGCGCTCTGGCAGGAAGCCGAAAACAAGTGGGATTTCCGGGTCGCGGCGCGCCCGGTACGCGCCGACCAAAATCTGAGCGATACCGGCACGCTCAAGCTTGAGGGCTCGTTCCTGCGCGCGCCTTCGCTGCGCGAAACCCCGGTGAGCATCAAGCTGAACTGGCAGAACGGTCAACTGGGGCAACTGACCGAGTTGATCTACGGGCGCGACCGCGGCTGGCGCGGGGCTCTGGACCTTTCCGCGCAGTTCAACGGCACTCCCGCATCGCTGGCAGTGCGCGCCGACGCCCGGGTACAGGACTTCCGGCGTTACGACATCATCACTCCCGGTTATCTGCAGTTACATGCGGGTTGCGACGCCCGCTTCAGCTCCGTTGACCAGAGCTGGTCGAATGTTGCCTGCCGCGCTCCGGTCCAGGAGGGACTGCTGACGGTGAATGGCAACGCGGTGGCCCCGCTCAGCGGCGGCCCCTACATGTTCAAAATGGTGGCGCAACAGCTCCCCATGCAGTCGGTGGTAGCGGCGGCGCGCCACGCCAAGCGCGACCTGCCCGAAGACCTGACCGCCAGCGGCGTGTTGAACGCCAGCTTCCTGGTTTCCAAGTCGGCGGAGACTGGGTGGCAGCGCTCCTGGTCGGGTGATGGGCAGACCAGCGAATTCGTCCTCTCCTCTGACCTCACCAACAATCAGCTCACGCTGGGAACAATTCCCTTCACCGTCGTTGGTGGCACGGGGACGCTCCCGGCGCACAACCGGAGGCGCCGTCCCATGCCGAGCATTGCGCCGGAACTGCGCCTGGCCCTGGGCCCCTTTCGGCTGCAACTCGATGGCGGCGCGCCCGCAGTGCTCTATGGCGGGCTTTCGCGCCGCGGCTATGAAGTGAACCTGCAGGGCGAAGCGCAACTAGCGCGCCTGGAGCAGGTGGCGCGCACTCTAGGCGTGCACGCGCCTCCACACGTAAAGAAAGGAACCGCGAGGCTGGACTTGCAGGTTGCCGGCCTGTGGACCGGCTTCCCCGCTCCGGCAGTGACGGGCAAGGCGCAATTGCGCGGCGTGATCGCGGAGTTGAAGGGTGTCGCCGCGCCGCTGCAGATCTCCTCCGCTGAGCTTGTGCTCGCGCCGCAGAAACTCACGGCGCAAAACCTGGCAGGGGGGGTTTCCGGAAGCGGTACACATCTTTCCGGAACAGTACAGCTGCAGCGGCACTGTCCAGCAGGCGAAGTTTGCCCCGCGCAGGTGAATCTGCACGCTGATCAACTGGTCGCGGCTGAACTGGAAGGCCTGCTCAATCCGCGCCAAAGCCACCCCTGGTATCGCCTGCTGCAGCGCGATCGCGAGAAACCGCTGGCTGGGCTGGCGGTCACAGGCAGCCTGTCCGCCAATCGTGTGATAGTGGGACGCATGACGGTCACCCACTTCAGCAGCCGCCTGAGCATTGAAGATGGCAAGGCGCGGCTTTCACAGGCCCGCGCCGGCATTTGGGGCGGCCAGCACGAGGGCGAGTGGACATTCGATTTTTCAGGCCGCCAGCCGGTGTACAGCGGTGCAGGCGCGCTCGCCAACGCGGCCCTGGGAGAAGCAGCACAGACCATGGGCGACGATTGGGCCAGCGGCAGGCTTTCCCTGCAGTACCGGCTGAAAGCAGCAGGCTGGAGCAAAGCGGATCTGGCCGCTTCCCTGGTTTCCACCGCCGACTTCGATGTCCACGATGGCATGATGCGCCACCTGAGCCTGGGCGCCACCGCCAAGCCGCTGCGGCTTCGCCGCTTCACCGGCCGCCTGGCGCTGGAGAAGGGCGAGTTCACCTTAAGCACAGGCAAATTGCAGGCCCTGGACGGCATCTATCAGGTGAGCGGAACAGCTCTGCTCGACAGCAAACTGAATTTCAAGCTGGTGCGCGACAGCTCTCATTCCTTCGATATCACCGGGACGCTGGGTGCGCCCAGGGTGACAGCTGTGTCTCACCCGCAGACGGAAGCCGCGCTGAACAAATGAAGCTTGCCGCGATTATTTTCCTGGGCCTGGCCTTTTCCTTTGCTGCGGTTGCCGCCCGACCGAATCCTTCCACCGCCAGCAATCCCGCCGTTGACAGCATGCAGCGCAAGCTTGACCGCATACAGAGCAACGGTGAGCAGGCCCATCCCCGGCCCCTGACCACGGTGATGACAGAGCAGGAGATCAACGCTTACGTGGCCAGTGGAAGGGTGCGGCTGCCCAAGGGCGTGCAGTCGCTGCGCTTTTCCGGCCAGCCGGGGGTAATTGATTCCTGGGCGCGCGTGGATTTTGACCAGTTGACTGCCGGCCAGCGCAGCGCCAATCCCCTGCTCAGCATGTTCAGCGGCGTGCATGACGTGGCCGTAACCGCGCATGGCAGCGGCTCCGCCGGCGTGGGCAACGTGCACATTGATTCCGTGGCCCTGGATGGCGTTGCCATCCCGGATTTTGCGCTGGAGACGTTCGTAAATCACTACATCAAGCCCAAGTACCCCAACCTGGGCATAGATAACCGCTTTCAGCTCCCCGATAAGATTGATACGGCTGTGGTGGGCAACCACGAGCTGACGGTCACGCAGAAGTAAGAAGAAATGTGTGGGGACGGGGCTTTGCCCCGTCCGGGCGAGCGAACCTC
>DASSQB010000286.1:0-20078 GCA_035702725.1 Terriglobales bacterium
TAGAGCGCCCAGCAATCCAGCGCCGGCACGGCGTCAATGCCCACTCCATACAGATCGTGCGTGCGCTTCTGGTAGAAGGGGATGACGGCCGGGTCGGCTTTCACCACCTTGAGCAGAAAATCCTTGTAGCTCATGCGCGAGAGCCGGTCGCGCTTTTCCGCTTCTGCAACCCCCGGCATGTAATCTACGTTGTCGGTTTCAATGCGCAGAATGTCGCGCTGAACTTCGGGCGAGAGCGGGCACTTGCCTAGAAACTCTTTCCACGGCAGCGCTTTGGGCGTTGGCTCCATCCAGGCGCGCGTGGGTTCTCCCGCCACCAGTCGGTCGCTGCCGAAGGTTTCCTTGTCGAAGAAAACTCCCGCCTGCAAACCGCTATACAACCGGTGGAGAGCATGCTTGGCTTCCAGCGCCGGCGGGTTGATGCCCAATTCATCCATCAGGCCGCGGGCTACCGGGCTGTAGGGAAACGGCGACTCAATGGCGAACGTACCGCCATTGCCCAGCAGCAGGCGCCCACCGGAGCGAAACTCGTTGCGCTTGGCATGCCCGCCAAAGTCATCGTGATTATCAAGAATGAGGATGCGCGACTTCTCGCCTGTCGCTTTGCGATAGAAATACGCCGCCGCCAGCCCGCTGATGCCCCCGCCGACCACTATCAAATCGTAGCTCTCGCCCGTGCTGGTTGCGCTTGCTTTCCAGTTTCCGTCGCGCGCCAGGTGGGCTGCCTCAAACGAACCCGGATGGCTGCCCCGCATGCCGGTGAGCGCGGGCGGGTAATATCGCGGATCGGCTGGCGTGATGCCGGCGGCCAGCAATGGATCTTGAGCCGATTCATCCGCTCCCTGCTCCTGTGCCAGCATTCCCGCGGGCAGCAGGCTGGCGCCGATCGTCACCGCCACTCCGTTCAGAAAGTCGCGACGCGTGATCCGCCGCCCCATCCCCAGTTCCCGATCCCGCCTCACATCATCCTTTTCCATGTAATTGCCTTCAACGTCCTTTGTGGCGCGGGCGCCCTCGCCCGCGAAAACAGAATTCTCTGTGTCTCCGTGCCTCAGTGGCTAGGTCAGTAGCTCCCCTACCGCCCGCCACGCCTGATCAATCGCCTGGTCGGTGTACGCCGTTGCCGCTGAATCGGTATTAGCGATGGCAATCCGCCCAAAGCGCTGCCGCCCGATTACGTTGGGCTTCTCCGCCTCGGGCCACTCCGGGTCGAACAGCGGGTTGTATTCGTAGCCGTAGCCATGCGGCCAGCGATTTACGGTAATCGCCTCGATGTCCCGCGCCGGATCAAAGCCGCCAGCGCGCAGCGTGCGCGCCAGTTGGTCGCGAATGGCGCGCTCAAATTGCTCAAAGCTTGTGCTCAACAGCTCATAGCGCCCGGCAATCTGCTGCTGGCGTGCGGCCAGGCCCGGCTTGCACGGCGTGCGGCTCAAGAACAGCACCATCGGTTCCTCCGGGCTCTTCGGACTCTGGTATTCACCGATATTTACCGGCCAGTTCAGGGCGACATCCATCCAATAGGCCCCGGGCGCGCGCACACTGCGAATCCCCAGCTTGTGGAGCGCCGTCCAGTTGCCAATGCCCACGCTGGCGTACACCAGCGGCACCTTCACCAGGTAATGCAGCCCCTGCTTCTGCTTTTCCGGCAGCTCGGGCACGAGATGCGGAATGATCATGTTCCAGCAGGCTAGAATGCAATTTTTGGCGCGAGCCGTGAACACCTGCTTGCCGCTGGCGTAGGTGACTTCAACCTCGCGCGCTGCGGCCGGGTCGCCTGCATTGCGCGCCCGCACCACGGTGCTGTTCAGCCGCAGGCGTACCGGCGCGCCTGGCTGGTCCAACTGGCCGTAATCCACTTTCGCCGTGACCACATCCTCTGCCGTGCTCCCGGGCACCGCCTGCGGAATCAGATCGCGCACCAGCAGGCGGGCAATGGTCGCGTTGCCGTCGGGAAAATGAAAGCGGTACGAGCCCCCATTGGCGTATCCTGCCGCCGTGTAGCTCATGCGTGGCGCTGCGCCCGGTTCAAGTTTCATGCCCTGAAAACCGGGCAAACCCAGCGCCCAGCAGTCCAGCGCCGGCTCCGCATCAATGCCCACACCCCACTCACCGTTGGTGCGCGTCTGGTAGAAGGGAATGACGCCGGCATCGGCCTTCACCACCTTGAGCAGAAAATCTTTGTAGCTCATGCGTGAAAGCCGGTCTTTTTTCTCCGCCGAGGTCAGCCCCGGCATGTAGTCAACTTTAGCCTCCTGGATCCGTTCAATTTCGCGCTGAACCTGTGCCGGCAGTGGGGTGCGCGCCAGGAACTCCTTCCAGGTGAGCCCGCCCGCCGCGCTGCCTTCTTGCCAGTTGCCTCCCGGCTCGCCTGCCACCAGCCGGTCTTCGCCGAACGTTTCCTTATCGAAGAATACCGCCGGCCGGAGCCCCAGCGAGCTGTATAGCTTCTCATCGTTGTATCGCGCGGCCAGTTTGGGCGGGTCAATCCCCAGCTTTTTCAGCAGGCTGTTGGCTTGTCGGCTGTAAGGTGTGGGACTGTCAATCAGCATGGTGCCGCCGTTCATCAGTTGCAGCTTTCCACCCAGGTGGAACTCATTGCGCCGGGCATGACCGCCGAAATCGTCGTGGTTTTCCAGAATCAGAATGCGCGCCCCTCGGCTTGCGCGCTCGCGAAAAAAATGCGCTGCCGCCAGCCCGCTGATGCCTCCGCCCACCACTACCAGATCGTAGGCTTCGCCCGTGTCCTGTGTTTTTGCCGCGTGCTGCCAGAAAGTGCCGTCGCGCAGGCTGTGCGCCACCTCAAACGAGCCCGGTTGGCTGCCCCGCATTCCCGTGAGCGTAGGCGGATAGTAACCCGGCCGCTCCTGCGCCTCTGGCTCTTCTCCTGTGCCGAATGTTTTCCCGGGAAGAAGACTTGCGCCTATCGTCACCGCCATGCCATTGAGGAAGTCGCGCCGCGTGATGGCCCGGTCCATTCCCAGGTAACGGTCGTACGCTGCGCGGTCCTTATCAGCGGCCATAGGTTTTCTCTAATACCGGCATTGTCGGAGCTGCTGCGCGCCCACCAATCGGCTCAGTAGCGCCGAAGGTGTCATGCTGAACGGTTTTAGCCGTGAAGCATCGCGCCTGCACAACCACGAAACTCGCCGCCATGAGAGGTTTTTCTCTCTGCCTTCCTTCGTGTCCTTTGTGGTGAAAATAATCGGCGGGGCGGTAGTAACTGCGGTCCCGGTCTGCGGCGGGCATCTCCACTTGACAGTCCGAAGCGTTTTTCTCTAACGTTGCGCGATTATAGCAAGGTTTTTATGCGCCGCAACCGCCCTGCTCGTGGCACAATTGCGTGTTGCATCCACCGAGGACACCATGATCCGACTGAAGGTGAATGGAGTTGAGCGCTCCTACAATGGCGATCCGCAGATGCCGTTGCTATGGTACCTGCGCGATGTGCTGGGACTCACCGGAACCAAGTACGGCTGCGGCATGGCGCTGTGCGGTTCCTGCACCGTGCATCGCGACGGCAAAGCCATCCGCTCCTGCGTAACCCGCATGAGCGCGCTCGCCGGCAGCAACATAACAACCATCGAACATGTCTCCTCCTCCGGCCTCCACCCTGTGCAGAAGGCGTGGATGGACCACAACGTGCCCCAATGCGGGTACTGCCAGTCGGGCCAGATTATGCAGGCCGTGGCTTTGCTGAACGGCACGCCCCATCCCACCGATCAGCAGATTGATGAGGCCATGGCGGGCAACATCTGCCGCTGCGGCACCTACAACCGTATTCGCGCTGCCATTAAGGCCGCCGCCGGAGAACGCGCATGAGCGACATCCTCAATATCAGCCGCCGCGGTTTCCTCAAGGGCATGGTCACCACCGGCGCCCTCGTGCTCAGCGTCCGCATTCTGCCCACCGGCCTGCTGGCCGAACCTGCCGCCTACGCCGGAACCCACGCCGATCACGCCACCCTGCATCCCAGCGTGTACTTCGGCATTGATACCGATGGCACGGTTTACATCGTTGCTCATCGTTCCGAGATGGGCACCGGCATCCGCACCTCGCTGCCTCTTGTGCTGGCGGACGAACTCGACGCCGACTGGAACCGGGTAAAAATCGAACAGGCCATCGGCGACGCCCGCTACGGCTCCCAGGAAACGGACGGCTCGCAGTCCATTCGCGAGTTTTACGACGCTATGCGCGAAGCCGGCGCCACCGCCCGCCTCATGCTCATTCGCGCCGCCGCCCAGCAGTGGAACGTGCCCGAAAGCGCCTGCCGCGCCGAGTTGCACAACATTGTGCACGCCTCTCCCATCCGCAAGCTAGGCTACGGCGAGCTCACCCTGGCCGCCGCCAAGCTGCCCGTTCCCGACAAAAAAGAGCTGCAGTTCAAGCCGCCCAGCGCCTGGCGCTACGTCGGCAAAGGCATGGTCAGCTACGACCTCAGCCATCTCGTCACCGGCCAGGCCATTTACGGCATGGACGCCCACATGGACAACATGGTCTACGCCTCGGTCGAGCACCCGCCCGTTCTCGGCGGCAAAATTAAGTCGTATGACGACAAAGCCGCTTTGCAGGTTCCCGGCGTGCGCCAGACCATCCCCATTGATACCTTCAAGGCTCCGCATGAGTACCAGGCGCTCGGGGGAGTGGCCGTCATTGCCGACAACACCTGGGCCGCCTTCCAGGGCCGCAAGAAACTGAACGTCACCTGGGACAACGGGGCTCACGCTGTTTTCAATTCCGACGAATTCAAGAAGGAAATGCAGGCCACGGCGCGCAAGCCCGGCAAGGCAGTGCGCAACGAAGGCGACGTGGATGCCGGCTTCACCAAGGGCGGCAAGATTCTCGAAGCTGACTACTATGTTCCGCTTCTGGCGCACGCCTCCATGGAGCCACCGGTGGCTGTTGCCGATTTCCGCGATGGCAAGCTCACCGCCTGGGCGCCCACGCAAGATCCGCAAGCCACCCAGGACGCCGTCAGCAAAGCCCTCGGCATCGCCAAGGAAAACGTGATCTGCCACGTCACCCTTCTGGGCGGCGCTTTCGGCCGCAAGTCCATGCCCGATTACATCGTCGAGGCCTCGCTGCTTTCGAGAAAAGTCGGCCGCCCGGTCAAGGTGGTGTGGACCCGCGAAGATGACATCAAGTTCGACTACTTCCACGCCGTTGCCGCCATGTACATGAAGGCGGCGGTGGACGACAAGGGCACGCCCACGGCCTGGCTGCAGCGCTCGGTCTTCACGCCCATTCCTTCCACCTTCGATGCCAGCGCCACCTACGGCGGCGACGACGAGATGGGCATGGGCTTCACCGATATTCCCTTCGACATTCCCAACCTGCGCGTGGAGAACGGCCCGGCCCCGGCTCACGTGCGCATCGGCTGGCTGCGCTCGGTGGCCAACGTCTACCATGGCTTTGCCGTGCAGTCGTTCATGGACGAACTGGCGCATAATGCCGGCCGCGATCCGCTCGAGTACCTGCTCGCTCTGCTTGGCCGGACGCGCATTCTCGATCTGAAGGCCACCAAATATTCAAATTACGGCGCCGACTACCAGAAGTTCCCCGTTGATACCGCGCGACTGCGAAAGGTCGTGGAAGTGGTGGCCGAGAAGGCAGGCTGGGGAAAACGCCAGCTCGGGAAGGGAAGAGCCCAGGGAATTGCCGTCCACCGCAGCTTCTGCACCTATGTCGCTTCTGTCGTGGAAGTGGAGGTCACACCGCAAGGCGACGTGCATATTCCCCGTGTGGATACTGCGCTCGACGCCGGCCTCGTGGTGAATCCTGAGGTCACGCGCGCCCAGTTCCAGGGCGCCAATGTGTTCGGGACTAGCCTCGCGCTGATGGGAGAAATCACGGCCAAAAATGGCGTGATTGAGCAGTCGAACTTCAATGATTATCCCGTGGCTCGCATCAACGAGGCCCCGCGCGAAAACAACATTTACATCGTGGAGAGCACTGCGCCGCCGGCGGGCGTAGGTGAGCCTGGCGTACCGCCGTTCGCGCCTGCGCTTTGCAATGCGATCTTCGCCGCCACCGGCAAGCGCATCCGCGAGCTGCCTGTCTCTAAAACAAACTTAAAAGCTTGACCACAGAGGACACAGAGGAGAACGAAGAGTCCCTTTCTTGGCCCCTGTGCGCTTTGAGGTTGCGGAAAACAATCTTGTGGCGCGGGCGCCCTCGCCCGCGTCGGTGATGGAGCGCCAGCGTCCCGCCCCCACCCCGCCTTCCGCAGGAAGGCGTCATCCCGAGAGGCCTTCAGGCCCGAGGGATCTCGCGTGGACCACCACTCGCGTCATCACCTTGCGATTAGCCGGACTCTGCATGGAACAACGACAGAAATTCCCTTTGTGTCCTTTGTGTCCTCTGTGGTGAAAACAGAACTAGCTAGCTCCCACCGTAAATTCCTTCCCCTTTTCCCCAATCTCGAATACCAGGATCTTCGCCGGCTTGGTCTTGCTCATGTTAGTCAGCGCGCGATGCACGTGCATCGTGGGCTCATAAAAGAAGCCTCCGGGGTGGTACGTCTTAGCGGGCTCCGGATCCACCTGATTCTGAATCGTGCCTTCCAGCACATAGGCGAATACCGGCCCGGTGTGCCGGTGCGGTTCTGACGTGCCCCCCGGCTCCACGGTGAGCAGGACCAAACGCACTTCCTTACCGCCAATGTCGGGCACCGCCTGCTCCAGCAACCGGTCCACGCCAATAGAATCGCCGCCCTTCTTACTGCCGGACGCTGTCTGCGCCTGCAGGAACTCGCCCAGCCCGGCTGCGGAAAATGCCGCCAGACTCAATGCCTTACCCACCTCGCGTCGCGTCATCATATCCCTCCAGTCACCGCAGTTCTTTGATGTGTTGCAGATCATCCGCCACGCTGGCGCGTATCCGGTAATCTTCGTTGCGGTAGATCCAGCGAATCACACCATCCTTGTCCACCAGGATCAAAGTCGCGTGGTTATACGGCCCGCCGTCGGGCGATTGATAGGTGGTAAGAAACTTTGTCCCATACAAAGTCATCACCACTCGCTTGACGTCGGACAGGACCGGAAACGGCGTTCTCACCTTCTCCTTGATCCAGCGTGCTTCCTCCAGCGGGTCCGTGCTGATGGCAAGGATTTCCGTGTTGGCCGCCTGGAATTCTCTGTAGTGTTTTGTGAACTCACCGAGTTCCATCATGCAGTACGGTCACCAGAAGCCCTCGTAGAAGTCGAGCAGCACGTTATGGCCTACGAGCGATGAAAGCTTGACGCTTTGTCCATCGGCGGCCGGCAAAGAGAAATCGGGCGCCTTTTCACCCACCTGCGCCCGCAGCGGTAAATAGGGAACCGCTGGCGCGGCCGATGCCGTGCCTTCTGCCGGCTGCGGGCGCCGCTTGGTTCCCGCCAGTTCCTCCCCCGCCTGCTGAATATTCGATTTGGCAAATTCCTTAAAAAACCCCCAGCTCCCATACTTCGCCTGCAATTGAGGCAAAACCGCTTGCACCAGCGCGTCGCCGCTTTTGCCTCCTTGCCTCGCTTGGCCGACCGCCGTACGCAGGTCTGCCAGGTACTGCTGGAAAGTCTTTACGTCCAAAGACGTTCCCGGTTCCCCATGTCCGGGTACGAATTTACCGGCGCCGGATCCCACCAGCGCATCCAGGGTCTTAATCCACGCATCCGACGTGGCGTCAATCATGTTGGGAATGTGTTCTTTCCAGAACAGGTCGCCGCAGAACACCACTCCCGCATCGTGCACGTAAACAATGGAATCTCCGCCCGTGTGCCCGGGATACGAGTGCACCTCGAGCTTCCGCGCACCCAGGTAAAGGTCTACGCCGCTGTCGTAAACCACGTCCGGCAGCTTCAGCGACTGCACCCGCGCCTTCACTTCCGGCTTGATCTTGTCTCCCCACCACTTCAGATTTTCCGTGCGCGTCCAATCGCGCACATTGCGCTGCGCCAGGATGGTTGCTCCCACCGCGGCGAACACATCGTTGCCGTTGACGTGGTCCAGGTGGTAGTGAGTGTTCACCACGAAGCGAATTGGCAACGGCGTGATTTTGCGGATTTCGACCAGCAGTTCCTTTGCGGCCCCCGGATCTTCGAACGTGTCAATAACGGCGACTCCTTCTTCGCCCACTACGAACCCGGCATTGGCCCCCGCTTTGCCGCCGTCGCTGCCAATCGCTGCCCACACTCCGTCGCCCAGTGTTTCCAGCTTGAAGTCGGGAGCGGGCGCGTCTGCCGCCATAGCCCAACCACACAGCACAACAGCTGCCAGCACCGCACTCAGCGTTCGTCTCATAACCGCGAAATGCTACCACGTAGTCCGCGTTTATGTGGCGCGGGCGCCCCCGCCCGCGTGATAGCTCCCCCGTCTCGCCGCAGTGTAGCGCCGGCGTCTCGCTGCGGCGTAGCGCCGGCATCTCGCCGGCTGTCCTGACGGCGTCCTCGCCGCCAGCGCCTTCCGCAGGAAGGCGTCATCCCGAGCCCCTTAAGCCCAAGAGCCTGCCCTGAGCAGGTTGGAACGGGATCTCGCGTGTACCGCTACGATGCTTGTAGGCACAGGCGCCCTCGCCTGTGTGGGCGAGCGCAGCTCGCCTGAATGGGTGGCGCCCCGAACCATCTCGCGTGCAGCGCCGCGAGCTTCTGACGTGGGCAGGCCGCCCGCGAACCACCACCAAATAACTCAGTTAACGATGACACTGGGAACTAATCTTCCATCTTCCTCCGTGCCCTTCGTGTCCTTTGTGGTGAAGCAGCCCCAGTTGTCCCCGCCGTGCTTCCCGGTGTACATTCGCAGGCTTTCATCTTCCACGCTTGCGAGGCACAATGGTCCGCTGCATCTTTCTGTTCGCATTTGTTCTGGCTATGGTGTTCCAAAGCGCTGCCCAGGACCGTTCTTATGGCCGCTCCATGGTCATTACTGACCGCGGCATCGTGGCCACCAGCCAATACCTGGCTTCGCAGGCCGGCGCACAGATTCTTGCCCGCGGTGGTTCGGCCCTGGATGCTGCCATCGCTGCCAACGCCGTCCTCGGCGTCACTGAGCCCATGATGAACGGCATGGGCGGCGACCTCTTCCTCATCTACTGGGACGCCAAAACCGGCAAGCTCTATGGCCTGAACTCCAGCGGCTGGGCGCCCCGCGGCCTCTCCATCGAATACCTGAAGCAGCGCGGCGTCACCTCCATGCCGCAGCATGGCATCAACAGCGTGACCGTGCCCGGTGCGGTCGAAGGCTGGAGCGAAGCCCACAAGCGCTTCGGCCGCCTGCCCTGGAAGGAGCTCTTCGGCCCCGCCATTTTCTACGCCGAGCAGGGCTACCCGGTCGCGGAGCTCGTCCATGGATACTGGCAAGGGGCCGAACACACAATGCAGAATGACGAAGCCCGCCGCATCTTCCTGCCCAACGGCAAGGTGCCCGAAGTCGGCCAGGTGTTCACCAATCCCGATGTAGCCAAAGCTCTGCGCCTCATTGCCGACCAGGGAGCGGACGCCTTCTACCGTGGCGCCATCGCCCAGGCCATCCTCAAGACCTCTGCCGACGCCGGCGGAACCATGCAGGCTGACGATCTGGCGGAATTTAAGGCCGAGTGGGTGGACCCCATCTCGATTGACTATCGCGGCTGGCGTGTCTATGAGCTGCCGCCCAACGGGCAGGGCATGGCCGCTCTGGAAATGCTGAACATCATGTCCAATTTCCAGCCCGATTCCTCGGGGCCTCAAGGCGCGGTCGAACTGCACAAAAAGATCGAGGCCATGAAGCTCGCCTACTCCGACCTCTATCGCTACAACGGCGACCCGCGCTTCGCCAAGGTGCCCGTGCAAGGTCTTATCTCCAAGGAGTACACTGCCGAGCGCGCGAAGCTCATTAATCCCGACAAGGCCAATTGCAACGTTGAGGCAGGTAAGCCTCCCTCCAGCGACACAACTTATCTCTCCACCGTAGACAAAGACGGCAACATCGTCTCCCTCATTCAGAGCAACTATGATCTGTTCGGCTCCGGCCTGGCGGTGGAAGGCCTGGGCTTTTTCCTGCAGGACCGCGGCGGGCTCTTCCGCCTCGATCCCCAGCACCCAGATGCCCTCGCTCCCCGCAAGCGCCCCTTCCACACCATCATTCCTGCGTTCATGCAGCGCGGCGACGTGCACATCGGTTTTGGCATCATGGGCGGCTCCAACCAGCCGGTGGCCCACGCCCAGTTCGTGTCTAATGTTGTGGATTTCGGTATGAACATCCAGGCCGCGCTCTCTGCGCCCCGCTTCACCGTGCACGGCGAAAGCGTTGACTGCACCGTTCCCATCGAAGCGCGCTTCAAGCCGGAAGTCCTTGAGCAGTTGCGCCAGAAGGGTCACAACCTGCGCATCCTCGGCGACTACTCCTCCAACATGGGCCGCGGCCAGGCCGTGCTCTTCAACAGCAAGACGCGATTGAAGTACGGCGCTTCCGATCCTCGCGCCGACGGTAACGCCGAGCCCGAGCCCCTCCCGGCCAGCGCTCTTAACTAGCCGCTGTTTGTCTGGGCGCCGGGGCTCGCCCCTGTTTGTTTGTGTGGGAACGGGGCTCTGCCCCGTTCGAGGTGAGCGCAGTTCGCCTTTGCTGCGGAAACGTGGGTGGGCACAGCCGTCCTCGCCTGACTTTGTGAAGCGGGCGCCGTCGCCCGCGAATCGCCTTCCGCAGGAAGGCGTCTTCCCGGGGGCTTTCACGCCCGAGAGCCTGCCCTGAGCTTGTCGAAGGGGTTTCCTGCGCTACCAACTCCCTTCACGGTTGTCATCCTGAACGCAGTGAAGGACCTGCTTTTTTGCGGGCGCCGCCTCAAATCGTGTTCTGGCAAATTTGTTGCGCTAGCGCCCCCCTCACGCACGAAAACTGTTTTGTTCGATGAAAACTTTTTCTGCTACTCGCCATTGACACCGCCACCGCCTTGCACTAACCTTGCGCGCCTAAAGTAAGGTTCATTCTTGGCGCTTGCCCTAGGTTTGGCGTTTGAGCGATAGCGAACCGCCGAAAGCCGTCCACGTTTTCTCTTCAGCGGACCCTCATGCGCCACTGTCAGCCTGCATTTGCTTTTCCCTCCCAATTGCCCCCAAGGAGACTGCCATGAAGGCTTACACATTGCGAAACTTAAGATTGCTCCTGCTGAACTTGCTGGTGGTTGTGTTCTCTCTGGGGCTGGCCTGGGCGCAGACTTCGGTCACCTCGGTTCGCGGCGCCGTCACCGATCCTTCGGGCGCGGTCCTGCCTGGCGCGCAAGTTTCACTCGACAATCCTGCCAGCGGCTTCCACGAGAGCGCCGCTACTGACAGCAAAGGGTTGTATGTCTTTCCCCAGATTCCGCCGGGGAAGTACATGCTGTCCGTCAAGGCCACTGGTTTTGCGGCGCAAAACAAGCAGGCCGAACTGCTGGTCAACCAGCCCGCCACCATCAACTTTGCCCTTTCCGTGCAGGGTAGCGAGCAGACGGTGGATGTGAGCGCCGAGGCCGAGACTCTAAACATTAGTGACGCCACCATCGGAAATGCCGTGGGCAACACCACCATCCAGGCGCTGCCCATGGAGGGCCGCAACGTTCCTGACCTGCTCAGCCTGCAGCCCGGGGTGGTATACCTGGGGCGCCAGATCAATCAGGACCAGGACAGTCGCAGCGGCGCCGTGGCCGGTGCGCGTTCCGACCAGACCAACGTCACTCTCGACGGAGTGGACAACAACGACCAGCGCCAGGGTTATGCCTTCACCGGCGTGCTGCGTTCCACCCTTGATTCCGTCGAAGAATTTCGCGTCACTACCACCAACTCCAATGCCGACGCCGGCCGCACCTCCGGCGTTCAGGTAGTGCTGGTCACCAAGAGCGGCACCAACAACTTTCATGGCAGTGCCTACGAGTACAACCGCAATACCGCCACCTCCGCCAACGACTGGTTCAACAAGAACGCGGAACTGGGTTCGGGCATGCCCAACGTTCCCGGCCATCTCATCCGCAACACCTATGGCGGCTCCCTCGGCGGGCCAATCAAGAAGGACAAGCTGTTCTTTTTCTTGAACTATGAAGGGCAGAAAACCTCGGAGAACCAGCAGCAAACCCTGACCGTTCCCACTGCCTCCTTCCGCGCCGGCCAGCTCAAATACATTGACGCGAATGGCAATACCGTGACCCTCAGCCCGGCGCAGATTGCCGCCATGGATCCCAAGTGCAGCGGCCTGGGCACCTGCCCCTGGGGGCCGGGCCTGAACCCCAATGCCATGGCCACCCTTGGCGCTTATCCACTGCCCAATGGCTTTAATTCTGGCGATGGCCTCAACACCGGTTCTTTCACCTGGTCGGCGCCCAATCCCGCCACCCTGAACACCTACATCGCCAAAATTGACTACCTCATGTCCCCGCGGAGCCGCTTCTTTCTGCGCGGCAACTTGCTGGGCGACCGCATTTCCGGCCCGCCGCAGTTCCCGGGCGATCCCGCCGCCTTTACCCAGACCAACACCTCGAAGGGCCTCGCCGCCGGCCACACTTGGACTATCAGCAACACCAGGATCAACAATTTCCGCTACGGATACATTCGCCAGGGACTCAACAACGTGGGCGTGGGCAATAATTCTTTCTCCGACCTTGCCGGCCTCAGTCCCCTGACCGCCGAGAACACCACCACCCTGCTCAGCGTCCCCGTACATAACTTCGTTGACGATTTCACCTGGGTGAAGGGCAACCACACTCTCCAGTTCGGCGCCAATTTCCGCATCGTGCACAACAACGCGCTCTCCAACAACGTTTCTTTCGCCAATGCGCTTTCCGGCGGCGCCAATATTTACCTGGCGGCCATCGCCGGCACCGGGCAGGATTTGGATCCGGCGGCCTTCGGCTACACCGCCGTTTCCGGCGATTTTTCCTCCAGCTACGACAACGCCGTAACCGCCCTCACCGGCATCCTCTCCACCATCAATGTGCACAGGAATTACGCGGTCACCGGTAACACCGGCGCTAGTCTCTTGCCCGTCGGCGCGATGATCCAGCGCAACTTCAAAGCCAATGAGTTTGAGTGGTACGCCCAGGATTCCTGGCGACTGAAGCCCAACCTGACGGTAAGTTTCGGAATCCGCCACACCCTGTTGCAGACTCCCTACGAAGTTAAAGGTCAGCAGGTTGCGCCTAACATTGATCTCTACCAGTGGTTCCTCAATCGCGGCATCGCCGCCGCCCAGGGCCAGGGCAATCAGCCTCCCTTTGCCTTTGCGCCCTCTGGGCAGAGCCGTGGAGGCGCGCCCTACTGGCCCATGAACAAAGCCAACTTCGCTCCCCGCCTGGCTATTGCCTACTCGCCCGACGCCACCAGCGGCATTCTCCACGGCCTGTTCGGCGGTCCCGGCAAAAGCGCCATCCGTGCTGGCCTGGGCATGTACTACGACCACTTCGGCGAAGGCATTGCCGACAGTTTCAGCGAATTCGGCTCGTTCGGCCTGACCACTACTCAGGCCGCTCCCTCCAACCTGTACACGGTGGACAACGGGCCTCGCTACACTTCGCGCACTGCCGTCCCCAATGTCCTGGCGCCTGCTCCCTCCAGCGTGGTTTACCCGGCATTTCCTCCCGCCAATGTGGACACCGGCTTCACCTTCAATTCTGACGGCGTGGATAACCACATGAAAACGCCATACTCCATTGCTGCCGACTTGTCGTTGCAACGCCAGTTACCTGGAGGTTGGCTGGTCGAGACCGCCTACGTGGGCCGCTTCGGTCATCACCTGCTGCAGCAGCTTGACTATGCAGAGCCTACGAATCTAGTGGATCCTAAGTCCGGCATGGACTACTTCACCGCTGCGCGCCTGATGTCCCAGTTCGCGCTTGCCCACGGCGAAGACAAAACCGCCACCATCGCGCCCATTCCTTACTTTGAGGATCTGTTCCCCACCGCCGCCGCTGGAGGTTTCACCGCCACCCAGAATATCTACAGTGGTTTTTGGTTCAAGCGGCCGGGCAGGGAAGTGGGCGCACCCTTCCGCCTGGGCCTCATCTGCACCCAGCTCGCCAACGGTGGCGTCACTCCGGTTTGTAACGGCCTGCCACCCGTGCCCTACTGGAATCCGCAATTTTCCTCGCTGTTCGCCTGGTCTTCCATCGGCAACAGCAATTACCACGCCGGCCAGCTTATCCTTCGCCATCCCATGACCCATGGCCTCCAGGTGGATTTCAGCTACACCCTCTCCAAATCCATGGACTGGGGCTCCGACACGGAGCGCACCAACCCCCAGGGCACCACCTCTACCACCAGTTCCATTCCCATCGGCAGCGCCACGGTGATGAGCTTCATCGAAAATTCCTGGAACCCGCGCCTCAACTATTCGCCTTCCGATTTCGACGCCCGCCACGTGATCACCGCCAGCTGGGTCTACGAACTGCCGTTTGGAAAAGGGAAAGCTTTTGCCGGACAATCGGGCAAGTTGCTCGACGCCGTCATCGGCGGCTGGCAACTCTCCGGGCTCACCCGCTGGACCAGCGCCTTCCCCTTCAGCCTGATTGACACCACCGGCTTCACCAACAATTTCTTCTTCAACAGCCACATGGTGCAGACCGGGCCCGTTTCCTCCGGGCTCTTTTTCAGTCCGTCGGGCGCGCCACAGGCATTTCCTGATCCATCGGTGGTCTCAAGCGGAATCTTCACCACGCAGACACCCGTCCGGTTCCCATACCCTGGCGAGGCCGGCAGCCGCAACGTTTTCCGCGGCCAGGGCTATTTCGGCACCGATATGGGCTTGTCCAAGAGCTGGAGCATCACCGAGCACCAAGCCCTGAAGTTCGCCTGGGAGGTCTTCAATGTGACCAACTCGGTGCGCTTCGACGACAACACCATCACTTCGCTGGACAACGGGTCCGCCGACGGTCCGGCCCTGGGCCTCTACCGCAAGACGCTGACTGCGCCCCGCGTGCAGCAGTTCTCGCTGCGCTACACGTTCTGAGAGGAGTCCGGCGTCGAGCGCGATTACCGAGGGCTGCAGGTGAGCAGCAGGGAAGACCTCCTGTGGAGCGCACCATGGTCGGCGGCAAGTGGATGTACGAATCCTAGCGTCAGTACGCCCCCGCCGCCGGCTGGCCCCATTCTGAGGGGCTTTCAGCCCCGGAGAATCTTGCGTGCGCCGAAACTCCTTATTTCAAAGAAAAAGATGGCCATGTCATCCTGAGGAAGGGCGAGCCGCGCTTGCGCGGTGAGCACGACGAAGGACCTATGCATTTGATCCGCAGGAGCGAAGATAATTGTTTGTGCACCGCCGCGAACTTGCTGTGTCCAACAAAAACTCCAACTTTCATCCTGAGCACAGCCGGCCGATTTGCTCGCGAATCGGCCGGCGGAGTCGAAGCACCCCGGGCTTGTTTGCGCCTCAACCTCAGTTCCAGGGAATTCTCTTGCTGCTTCATTGCTCAGGTCTTGCATCTTGCGCGCCGGCGCGACCCCGCCGGCTGGCGTCATTCTGAGGGGCTTCAGCCCCGAGGAATCTCGCCTGCGCCGCTGCAGAGTTTTCGTTTCAAAAGAAAATTCCGACTGCCATCCTGAGCGCAGCGAAGGAGCTCACCGGCTACTCTTCCGGCGCCCGATACCCGCTCTTCGAGTACACCTGCAGCTGCGCCGTTTTCGCAGGCAGTGTCACCCGCACCTTGATCTTCCTCCACTTCCCGTTGCGCGCCAGATTAGAAGGCCGGTAGCCGAGCACGTACTGGTTGCGCATCTCCACGCTGATCTCCGACGCCGCCTGCGGCAGTTCTCTGGGATTGTTCAGAGTAACCGTGCGCCCGCCAGTCGCATCGGTAATCTGCGTCAGTAGCCGTTTGCCTGCCCACTCCTCCGGCGTCTTGAAAACTCGGTCAAAGAGGCCGATGGCATAAAGCGTCGTATCCTCTTCCTCAACCATGCTCTTCAGTTCGCTGGCGGTGAACCGGCTGCGGTTGTCGCCGCCGTCGGAAATAATCAGCAGCGCCCGCCGCTTGTAGCGTGCATGGCGCAGCTTAGTCTCGCCCAGGTAGATCGCATCCAGCAGCGCCGTGTGCCCGCCCGCCACCACGTTGGCCAGGCGCCCTTGTATGGAGCCAATAGACTGGCTGGTATCCGCCACCACCGTTGGCCGGTCGGAAAATGTAATCACGAAATAGTCGTCCTCCGGATTTCCCAGCTCAAAGAATTTTCCCAGCGCCTCCCGCGCCACATCGAGCTTGTCGGTCATGCTCTTGCTCACGTCCAGGAGCACCCCGACGGAGATCGGCGAATCGTCGCACCAGAATGAACGAATCTGCTGCCTTGCGCCGTCTTCGTACAGCGAGAACTCATCTTTGCTCAATCCCACCAGGGGCCGGCTCATGTAGTCGGTTACCGTCACCGGCACCAGCACCAGGTCCACATCCGCCCGAAACGGCTTGCTGTGTACCTTGAGCGACGCGTCACTTTCTGCGCTGCTCGACGGCGCGGTTTTCTGTGCCGCCTTCTTTGTTGGGACGATACGCACTTCATCGTTACCCTGAGCCTGCGCAGGGAGTGAGCATGGCGCCACTGCTGCCAGGAGCGCGAGCGCTAGCAACAGCAAGCGCGGCGTGGAAGTCAGATACCGAAGGAGGAAGTTGAAGCTAACCATGCGCACCGCGACTCGGTGGAGGGGGAGCCACCATGTGCGCGCGATGGTAACACGTGTCCGCTGTACCCGTGCCTGTAAAACTTACAAGAAGGGCGCCCCTTGTAGGAGGCGCCCTTCTCGGAATGCCAACGGTTTTGCCCGGCCCAACTAGAAGCGGAAGACCGGCCCGAAGGTCACGTTCAGGTTGTGGTTGGCGCCGTTGTCGAAATACATCAGGTCGCCGGCTTCTGCGCGCAGTCCGAACACATGCCCGATAAAAAACTCCGCGCCCACACCCGGATAAAACACTCCGTTCGTGTCGCCGTTAAGAACGCCCCCAAAGGAATTAACGAATCCCTGGGTCGGTCCGCTATGCGACACGCCAAAGTTCAGGAATCCGCCCTTGAGGACCAGGTACACCCTTGCCGGTCCCACCCCGGTCTGAATTTTTGGCCCGAAAAGGCCCCGCAGCAACCGCAGGCGCGAGGTCCCGAAAGACGTGCTCAGCCCGTTGTCGCTGGTGGTGGTAAAGTTTTTCGCAAAGTCGTAACCGATATCACCTTCAAACTGCAGGTGATCGTTGACGTTAAATCCCAGGCGCCCGCCCAGTCCGGTGAAATTGCTGTTGCCGGCCGGCGAGAGCCGGGTGAAGTCACCATAAGCTCCCACCTCACCGCGTTCCTCCTGGGCATAGAGCGCCGGCACTACCGCCACCATCGCCAGCACCAGCAGCAGTCCTAAAATACGTTTCATGGCTCCTAATCCTCCAATCCGTTCCTTGTCCCCCTCCCCGGCACAATCGCCTTGTCACCAGGCGCCGAGAAACACTTCTTCCCGGCCATGCCAAGCAGGAATTGGGACGCTATTTAGGATGAGAACCGTGACCAACGGGTGGGCTGCCCGTTGCCACCAGCCGTAACCCGCGTCCCGAGCGGTTTACGGCTGACTTGGCCAGGGCACAAGCCTCGGCTTTTCAGGCGGTTGCCACACCCAACCGGGCAGTTGCGCTGGCTGCATTTTCGCCTGCCAGCTCTCGCCCGAGCTGTCCGTGCGCATAATTTATAATCGCCACTTTGGCCCTGAGTAGCGGAGGATTCTTGGCGCAAGCCCAAATTGGCATCATTGGCGGCAGCGGCCTGTACTCCATGCCTGGTCTCACCGAGGTCCGGGAGGTCCGCCTGCAGACCCCCTTTGGCGAGCCCTCTGACGCCTACGTCACCGGTAAGCTGGAAGGCAAGCGCGTCGCCTTCCTCGCCCGCCATGGCCGCGGCCACCGCATCCTGCCCACCGAACTCAACTTTCGCGCCAACATCTATGGTTTTCGCCAGCTCGGCGTGGAGCGCATCATCTCCGTCTCCGCCGTGGGCTCGCTCAAGGAAGAGCACAAGCCCACCGAATTCGTCATTCCCGACCAATTTTTCGACCGCACCCGCCACCGCGTGGACACTTTCTTCGGTGAGGGCATTGTCGTCCACGTGGCCCTGGCTGACCCGGTCTGCCCGGAGATGTCTCGCGTCCTCGAATCGGCCTGTGCCAAGGCCGGCGTGGTCGGCAAGCGCGGCGGCACCTACCTGTGCATGGAAGGCCCGCAGTTTTCCACTCGAGCCGAATCCAATGTTTACCGCAGCTGGGGCATGGACGTAATCGGCATGACCAACCTGCAGGAGGCCAAACTCGCCCGCGAGGCGGAAATCTGCTATGTCACCGCCGCCATGGTCACCGACTATGACTGCTGGCATCCGCAGCACGATTCCGTTACCGTGGACCAGGTGGTCGCCGTCCTGCTCAAGAACGCGGAGAACGCCTGCAAGGTCATTCGTGCCACGGTCGCCGCCACCCCCGTTCAGCGTTCCTGCAAGTGCGGCTCGGCTCTCCGGCACGCGATTCTTACCGAACGCGATAGAATTCCTGCCGCCACCCGGGAAAAACTTAAGCTGATTCTCGGCAAATATCTCGACCAGGGAGTTAAAGCCTGAATGGCTATTGTTGCTGTCGGTTCCATTGCTTTTGATACCGTTACCAGCCGCTACGGCACCAAGGAGCGCCTGCTGGGCGGCACCGCCGTCTATTTCGGTCTTGCGGCCAGCTACTTCACTCAGGTTCGCGTCGTAGGCGTTGTGGGCGACGACTTCACCGCCGAGCATGTCAACGTTCTGCACAGCCACGGGGTTGACGTTTCCGGCGTGCAGCGCACCTCGGGCAAGACCTTCTTCTGGTCGGGCGAATACGGCACCAACGTCAATGAAGCCAAGACCCGCGCCACCGAGCTCAACGTCTTCGCCAATTTCAATCCCGAGCTGCCCCCCGATTACCGGGATTCCGAGTTTCTCTTCCTGGGCAACATTGATCCTACCCTGCAGGCCAGCGTACGCCGGCAGATGAACGGCGCTCGACTGGTGGGCGGCGACACCATGAATTACTGGATCAACAATACTCACCCGGCGCTGCTGGAAACCCTGAAGCTCATGGACGTGCTCATCATCAACGACGCGGAAGCCAAGTCCCTGGCCGCCGAAACCAACCTGCCCCGCGCCGCTCAAAAGGTGCTGGCCATGGGGCCCAAAGCCCTGGTGATGAAGCACGGCGAATACGGCGCCACCATCTTTTTCCGCGAAGGCGCTTTCGGCATCGGCCATCACCCTTTCCGCGCTCCCGCCCTTCCCATTGAGGAGGTGGTGGATCCCACCGGCGCGGGCGACTCTTTTGCCGGTGGTTTCATGGGCTACATCGCCTCTCAGGGCGAGCTCAACCGCGAGGTGCTCAAGCGCGCCATGTTCTACGGCAGTGTCATGGGCTCCTTTGCCGTGGAGCGCTTCGGCACTGAGCGCCTGCAGAACCTGACCCGCGAACAGATTGACGCCCGCTTCCAGATCTTTCGCGAGCTCACGCACCTCGAATGAGAGCCGCGCGGCGCACTCCCGCGACACCTCCCGATCCCCGCCTGCGCACCATCATTCTGGTCGGTTATCTTGCCGGTTTCGCCTCGCTCATCGCGTTCCTCTGGTATTTCCGCCACAACCAGGTGCTGCTCTATGGCGACGCGGTGGCGCACATCAACATCGCCCGCCGCGTCTTCGACTCGCGCACCCCCGGTCTCAAGCAATTAGGCACGGTTTGGCTGCCCCTGCCCCACCTGCTGATCCTCCCCTTCATTTTTTCCGATTGGTCATGGCAGACCGGCTTCGGCGGCTCCTGGCCCTTCATGATCGCCTACCTCGCTGCCGTCCTCGGCATCTTCCGCTTGCTTCGGGACGGTGTGTCTCCCTCGCCATCGCGCCAGACGCCGCCTTGGCCTGCACGCCTGGCTTCCTGGTTCGCGGCTCTCATCTTTGCCGCCAATCCCAACCTCCTCTACCTGCAATCCACCGCCATGACTGAGACTTTGTACCTGGCTCTGTTCATCTGGGCGGTCGTCTTTCTCGCCGACTTCATTCGCCAGCGCTGTTCGTCGGACCCGGCTGAGCAGACCAAAGCCGGCGGCTCGCTCGTCTGGTGCGGCATTTGCCTGGCATTTTCTA
>DASSQB010000287.1:0-7634 GCA_035702725.1 Terriglobales bacterium
TACTTCTTTGTGGCCAGCTCGAAAATGCGTTTGGCGATGGCCAGCTTCTTGTCAGCCGTCAGCGCCATTCCGTCTTCGTCAATGGTCAGCGCGATCACCGCCGCGCCATAACGCTTGGCCATGGGCAGCACTTTGGAGGTGCGCTTCTCGCCATCCTCCAGATTGATCGAGTTGATGATGGGCTTGCCCGGGATGCGCTTCAGCGCCTCTTCCACTACGTCCGCTTCCGTGGAATCAATCAGCACCGGCGCAGGCACGCGGGTGGCAATCTTTTCCAGCACCGAGCTCATGTAGCCCTTCTCGTCCTCGCCCACGATGGCGCAGCACAAATCGAGCATGTGCGAGCCTTCGCTCACCAGGCGCTTGGCCACGGCCAGGATGTCGTCGTATTTCTTGTTGCGCACCAGCTCGCGGAACTGCGCCTTCTGGGTGGTCGTGTTCATCTCCTCGGCCACGATCAGAGGCTTGGGATCCAGATCCAGCGGCACCATGGTGTAGGCGCTGGCCGCTGCCGCCGTGGGCTTGAGTTCCCGCTTCGCCGGCTCCACTCCTGAAACCGCCGCCACCACCGCTTTCAAGTGCTCGGGTGTGGTGCCGCAGCAGCCGCCCACAATGCGCACACCATAGTCAGTGACAAAATGCTTGTGGTACTCCGCCAGCTCCTCCGGCTTGAGCTGGTACACCGCGTGCCCGCCCACGTTCTGCGGCAAGCCCGCGTTGGGCAGCACGGAAACCTGCTTGGGCGAGTTAACGCTCAGGTAGCGCACCGCGTCATTCATCTCCCGCGGCCCCGTGGCGCAGTTCAGCCCGATGGCGTCCACGTCGAAGGGCTCCAGCGTGGTCAGCGCCGCACCGATTTCCGTGCCCAGCAGCATGGTGCCCGTGGCTTCGAGCGTTACTTGAACCGTTACCGGCAAGCGCTTGCCCGCCAGCCGCAACGCCTCAAACACTCCCACCAGCACCGCCTTCGCCTGCAGCAGGTCCTGACAGGTTTCCACCAGCAGGATGTCCACGCCCCCGGCAATCAGCGCGCTCGCCTGCTCGGTATAGGAGGCGGCCATGTCGTCGAATTTGATGTGCCCCAGCGACGGCAGCTTGGTGGTGGGCCCAATCGAGCCCGCCACGAAGCGCGGCTTGTCCGGCGTGGAGAAACTCTGGGCCACCTCCCGCGCCAGCTTGGCCGCGGCGTGGTTTAGCTCTGTGGTCTTGTCCTCAAGCTGGTACTCCGCCAGTACGATGCGCGTGGCCCCGAAAGTATCGGTTTCAACCACGTCGCAGCCCACGCTAAAAAAGCTGGCGTGGATGTCTTTAATGATGTCCGGCCGGCTCAGCACCAGCAGCTCGTTGCACCCTTCCTTGCCCCAGAAGTCGTCGGGGCTGGGCTGGCGCACCTGGATGTTGGTGCCCATGGCGCCGTCGTACACCACCACGCCTTCACGCACGCGTTGAAGAAAGTCTGCCATCTCTCGAAGTATTTAGATTATCGGTTTTGCGCGGGCCTTGTCACCCCGCGGGGGTTTGATTTCGCCACCGAGACACAGAGAAAACCCAGTTCTCAGTTGTCGGTTCTCAGTTCTCAGACGCTATGGATTTAGCTGGGTACTGGGAACTGGGTACTGACAACTAGCTTCTCACCGCCGGCGTTCCCGTCTCCGTCTCTGCCTGATTGAATACCGCGTTGGATCCAAGGTGTGCTGGCAGGGGCGCCAGCATCTGTTCCTTGCGGTAGACCAGGCTGGTGGCATTCAGGCTGGCAATTTCGAATCCGTGCCCGTGGGTGATGGCGTCAGTAGGACAGGCCTCCACGCAATAGCCGCAGAAGATGCAGCGGTTGTAGTCAATGTTGTAGACCTTGGCATAGCGCTCGGCGCCGCTGATGCGCCGCTCCGTGGTGTTCTCCGCCGCCTCGATATAAATGCAGTTGGAAGGGCACGCAGCCGCGCACAGGAAGCAGGCCACGCACTTCTCCAGGCCGTTCTCGTCGCGCTGCAGCACGTGCACGCCCCGAAAGCGCTCCTGGAACTTGGCGCCCTTCAAGGGCCCTGGCCCGTCCGGATAGTTCTCCACCACCGTGGGTGAGAACATCTCCTTCAGCGTGATGCTCATCCCCTTGGCAATTGCCGCTATGTCCTTTATGACCGCCATAAGCTCTTAGTATAAATGGTAGTTGGTAGTTGGCGATGGGGGTAGGTAGTCAGGAGTCGGTAGTCGGGAGTCGGCCCGTGTGGGGACAAATTGTGTGGGGACGGGCGCCCCGCCCGTCCGGGCGAGCGAAGCTCGCCTACAAATTCCAAGCCGAATCCCCGGCGCGCTCAAACCGATTCGTATCAGGGCGCGGCCTCCAGCCGTGCCGACCAACGCCTCTTCCACCCCTGTCATCCTGAGGGACGCCGGAGGATTCGCTTGCGAATCGTCCGGCGGAGTCGAAGTTGAGACGCTAAGGCGGCGTCTGAGCCGCCTGCCGAAATCCTGAGCGCAGCGAAGGAGCCCACTGAAACTCCCTCTCGCAATTGCGGCACATCGGGGCAGCGTAGGGGTGTTTCGACTCGGGCATGCGCCCTCGCTCAACATGACAGGAAAGGTCTTCTTAATCGCAACTCGCTACCCGGTACTCGGTACTACTCTATCCCCAGCTCCTTCCACTTCTTGTCCACGATCAGCTTGGTCGTATCGTCCATCACGATCTCATCCGGCCAGGGGCGGGCGAAGCCTTCGCTGGCCCACTTACGGGTGGCGTCAATGCCCATCTTGGAGCCGTAGTCGGGCAGGCGCGAGGCGTGGTCCAGCGAATCCACCGGCCCCAGCGTGAACTGGAGGTCGCGCTCCGGGTCAATGTGGTTCAGAGCCTTCAGCGCCACCTCGCGCAAGTCCTGCACGTTCACGTCCTCATCCACCACCACTATCACCTTGGTGAACATGGCCTGCCCCAGCGACCAGATGGCGTTCATCACCTTGCGCGCCTGCCCCGGGTAGGACTTGCGGATGGAAACAATCATCAGGTTATGAAATATGCCTTCCACCGGCAGGTTGATGTCCACCAGCTCGGGGACGGTCAGCTTCATCATAGGCAGGAAAATTCGCTCTACCGCCTTTCCCATCCACGCGTCTTCCATGGGAGGCTTGCCCACGATGGTGGTGGCGTAGATGGGGTCCTTGCGGTGGGTCATGCAGGTGACGTGGAACACCGGGTACTCGTCCTCCAGCGAATAAAAACCGGTGTGGTCGCCGAAGGGGCCCTCGGTGCGCAGCTCATCCAGGTTCACGTAGCCTTCGAGCACGTACTCCGCAGTGGCCGGCACTTCCAGGTCCACGGTCTCGCACTTCACCAGTTCCACCGGCTTCTGGCGCAGAAATCCAGCAATGATGAACTCCTCCACCTCGGGCGGCGCGGGCACAATGGCGGAAAAAGTAAGCGCGGGCTCGGTGCCGATGGCCACCGCGACCTCCATTTTCCCTTTCGGCTGCGAGCCTGAGGCCAGCCTGGTTCCCCCCGTTGAGCGTGCCATGATGTCCACCGCCGCCCAGCGGCCGTCGGCCGTCGCCCGGTCTCCACCTGCTGCCCGGCGCAGCATCTCGCGGTAGTGCTCCGCTCCCACCTTCTGCCGCTGCCAGTGCATGCCCGCGGTGCGCTCGTCGTAGACCTGTATGCGGTACATGCCCACGTTGCGCTTGCCCGTCGCCGGATCGCGCGTAATCACGCAGGGCAGGGTTATGAACCGGCCCGCGTCTTTGGGCCAGCACTTCAACACCGGCATATCCAGCAGCGAGAACCCATCCCGCCGGATTACTTCTTTGCACGGCCCGCTGGCCACCGTCTTGGGAAAGAATTTGCCCATTTCGGCCAGCATGGGCAGCATCTTCACTTTGTCCAGAAAACCCTGCGGGCTCTTTACGTCCATGAAGCCGCGAATGCGTTCGGCCACCTCGTCCAGCGCGTCCACGCCCAGCGCCATGCACATGCGCCGCGCCGAGCCAAACTGGTTGATCAGGAGCGGCGTGCGGTAGCCTTTCACGTTCTCAAACAGCAGCGCTCGGTTCTTCGTAGCATCGGCGTTCTGGCCCGCGGCTTTGCTCACCCGGTCGGTGATTTCTGTGATCTCCAGGATGGGATCCACTTCGGCGTGGATGCGCTTGAGTTCACCGGCCTTGTCCAGGGCGGCAATCCAATCGCGTAGGGATTCGTAGGGCAATTTCTCTCCGGGCTCTTGGTCTTAGCTTTTGGCTCTTGGCTTAAAGCTTCAGCCGGCAATGCCCAAGCCAAGAGCTGAAAGCCAAGGGCCAAGAGCCAGAACGCGCGATTATACCGGGCATCCTCGCTCCACCCAACTTTTCCCGCCCTGTCCACATCCAAGCTCAACGTGACACTCGCAAACGCTCGGGAACAAGCTCATCTGCGGGCGCTTTCGCAGCTTACCCTGAACAAGCAAGAACCGGGTTCCAGCGCGCTGCGGGAAGCGTTCAACTATGTCTCCGGCCTGGACGCTGAGGACCGCGCCGACCTGGCGCGCCTGGCCGATTCGCACCACGTTCTGGTGCGCGCCCTGCAAACAGTACACGCCCTGGCCGCCGGCACTGCCGACACCGGCTTAATCGCCTGGACGGAAACCACGCTGGCCGCCGAGCAGGCCCGCATTGACAACGCGCTGCGGCACCTCGATTCGGTGTGCCGCGAACTGGAAGCGGCAAACTGCCCGCCGGTGGTCATCAAGTCGCTGGACCACTGGCCCGACCTGGGCAACGATCTGGACCTGTTCAGCCCGGCTTCCGAGCGCAGGATCGTGCGCGTCATGCGCGAAAAGTTCCAGGCCCACGTGGAGCCCCGCAGCTGGGGCGACCGCCTGGCTAACAAGTGGAATTTTGCCGTCCCTGGTCTGCGCGAAGCCATTGAAGTGCACGCGCAGCGACTGGGGCAGACCGGCGAGCACACTGCGCTGGCCCGCCGCGTTATCGAGCGCGCCGTTGCCAGGGAGGTAGGCGGCTACGTCTTCCGCGTACCCGCCTCCGAAGAGCGCATCATCATCGCCACCTTGCAGCGTATGTACCGGCACTTCTACTTCCGCATCTGCGACGTGCTTGATACCGCCGCGCTGGTGGAAAGCGGCGCCGTGAACTTCGCCGAACTTCGCCGCAGCGCCGACCTGGGCGGCATCTGGCCGGGCGTGGCCACCTTCCTGGTAATTGTTTCCGACTACGTGAAGTCTTACCGCGGCGAAGGCGTGGAGTTGCCGCATGAAGTACTGGCAGCTGCCAAGTTCGGCGGCGACAAGATTGCCGTGCGCGCTCGCTTCCTGCGCTTTCCCCTCATGCCCGAAGGCGCCGGACTTTATGGCTTGCAGATGCGGCAAACCGCCGCACGCGGCGATGTTCCCGCGGCCCTGCGCCTGAGCCTGCTGCCTCCGCTGGCTTCTGTGGCCGCTTTGGCGTATAGGGTTACGGGAAGCGATAAGGGCATTTGGTAGTTAGCAGCCGGTGCTGACGACCAATTACTAACTACCAGCTAACAACGGTTTTTCCGCAACCGCCGCCCGTACCCGCAACTCTATTGCGTTATGAAGCGCCGTGCTGTCATCACTGGCCTGGGCGTAGTCAGCCCCAATGGACTGGGTAAACCGGCCTTCGCAGAAGCCATCCTGGCGGGTAAGAGCGGCGTGCGACGCATTTCGCGCTTCGATCCCAGCGACATCTCGGTGCAGGTGGCCGGCGAGATAGCGGACTTCGATGAGCTCGCCTGGGTGGAGAAAAAAGAGCGCAAGCACGTCTCCCGCATCCTCCCTCTGGCGCTGGCTGCCGCCCATGAGGCGGTGCACAACGCCGGTCTCGATCCGGCCACCCTCTCACTCGACGAGAAGCGTCGCATCGCCGTGATTCTCGGCTCCGGCGGCGGCTCGCAGGAGTTCACCGAGGAGCAGTACCGGCTGTTCTACCGCGGCGAATTCCGCCACATGAGTCTGTTTTGCGTGCCCACGGGAGTGATGGGCACGTTTTCCAGTGACGTGGGCATGCGCTTCGGCTTTCGCGGCCCCAGCCACGTGGTCACTACCGGTTGCACCTCCTCTACCGACGCGCTGGGCTATTCTCTGCGCCAGATCCAGTCAGGCGCGGTGCACACGGTGCTCACCGGCGGCGCCGACGCGCCCATCTCCCTCGGAATCGTGAAGGGTTTCATATTGATGAAGATTCTGACCGATTCCTGGAACCAGGCCCCGGAGCGAGCCTCCCGTCCCTTTTCCGCCGACCGCGATGGCTTCGTGCTGGGTGAAGGCGCATGGATGCTGATGCTGGAGGACTACGAGCATGCCCGCGCCCGCGGCGCCCACATCTACGCCGAAGTCAGCGGCTATGGCACCACCTGCGAGGCATTCCACCGCGTACGCCTGCGCGAGGGCGGCGAGGAATCGGCGCGCGCCATCGGCCTGGCCATGCGCGAAGCCGGCATCGCGGCCGCCGACGTGCAGTACGTCAACCTGCACGGCACCTCCACCCAGCTTAATGACCGAATTGAGACCGAGGCGTTGAAAGCGGCTCTGGGCGAACGCGCGCGGGAAATCCCCATGTCGGCGCTGAAGTCGCAAATCGGGCATCCCCAGGGGGCGTGCGGCGCGGCCGGCGTGGCCGCCACCCTGATCGCCATGGAAACCGGCCAGATTCCGCCCACGCTCAACGTCGAAGTTCCCGACCCGCAGTGCGATTTGGATTATGTTCCCCAGCCCGGCCGCCGCGCCCACATCGAGCACGCGATATGCAACTGCATCGCCTTCGGGTCGAAGAACTCCGCCCTGGTCCTGCGCAAAATGGCTTAACCCCCTTTTTCACCACAGAGACACAGAGGCACAGAGAAATTCATTTCATGGGTGATTGCGTAATCGTCCATTGAGTAATTGAACCCGCGCTCAGCTTTGCGCAATCGTCAATCACCCCAACCATCAAGAAATTGTTTTTCTCTGTGCCTCTGTGTCTCTGTGGTGGATTTTGGTTTAACTGGGGAAGTGGAAGTGCACATCCTGCTTGGAGGGGATGGGCACGCCGTCTGATGTCGCGGGGCGGAAATGCCAGTTTTTGAGCGCGGCAATCACTTTTTCGTCTATGCCGTGGTCTAGGCCGGTAAGCAGGCGCTCTTCCACCACGTTGCCACGGTCGTCAATAGTAATCTCCACAATCACATCGCCCTGCATGCTGGGTGGCAGGCTGCTTCGGTCCACGTCAGGATCGGGAAAAACATCGGGCAGCGCCGGCCGCACCTCGGCTCCCACACCACCTTCCAGCATCGAGCCATAGGTGGACCCGCCGGCCTTGGCCTCATGTGCCGGGTGCAGGCTGCGTCCCTGGCTCTCCTTCTTGCTCAGTCGTGTGATGCGCACCACGGGCGACGCCGAAGGCGCAGTCAGACGCGTAGTGCGCTCGCTGGTCTTGGGCGAAACTGACAAATCATTGGCGGCGGTCAGGTACACCACCTGGGCGCTGCCGCCGTTGCCATGGGCGGCGAAGCGGGGCGAAATAAAGATTGCCGCCGGGCGGTAGAGCACGCAGGCCAGCACTGCGGCATGGATGGCGGCCGAGGCCAGCCATCCGAAACGGCGCTGCGGCGGAGCGGCTAAAGGCGCCAGCATGCTGTCGAACATAGTAGCCCTGATGCA
>DASSQB010000288.1:0-8221 GCA_035702725.1 Terriglobales bacterium
GCACCGGAATCATGGCCGCACCGAAGGCGGTGAGTAGATCAAAAGAGGGTTTCTGATCTAACACGGGGCGCACCAGCGGGCGCGGAGCCCGGAGCAGGAAAAAACCCGCGCCCACCAGCAGGGCGATCGCAGCAATCTTTAGCAGCATCAGCGCGCTCTGCACACGGCTGCCCAGCTTTACACCCAGGCAGTTGATGACTGTGAGTACAGCAAGCGTGATCACGGCAATCGCGCGCTCCGAGAAAGGCACAGTGGTCAGTTCACGAAAATAGCGGGCGAAGGTGATAGTGACTGCCGCCATGCCCCCGGTTTCTGTAACCAGCAGCAAGCCCCAGCCGTAGAGGAACCCAAGGGCGGGATGGTAGGCAGAGCGCAGGTAAGCGTACTGGCCGCCGACTTCGGGCATGCGATCTGCCAGTTCGGCGTAGACGAAGGCGCCCAGCATGGCCACGACACCGCCGGCGACCCAGGCGCTCAGGATCAGGACCGGCGTATGCACCTGCTGCGACACAACATAGGGATTAATGAAAATGCCGGACCCTACAATGCCGCCCATCACCAGCATGGTGGCGTCGAACAGGCCGATTTGCCGCACCAGTTTGGCGGGAGCGTTGCCGGTGCTGGCTTGAGCAGTTGGTGCGGTATGGCCAGGAGCGGGCATCAGTTAGCGGCTATCAGCCAGCAATCTAACATGCCTACCTGTGCCCATCCTGCTTGCCTAAAAACCCAGGGCACGACGTGAGCCGTCCTGCATGATTCCCGTTTTGGGACCACTTGGGGGGTCTCCATATCTGAGGGTTCGCCTGATAATGCCGATTAGTGAACAGACATATCCCCTGCCACCACATTCTCAACAACCTCACCTGAGCGCGTGACCCGCATCACGGCGGAACCTGCCTGCCTGCACTTCAATAGAGCTACTGCAGGTTTGGGCATGCACGGTCGCATGCCACTAATCCTTGCTCCCAGGATTCGGCGCGAGAGCCTTCGCCCGGCGAGCAAGCTGGCTGTCTTTTTTCACTGTTGCGGAGACCACCGTGATGAGGACGCCGCCTTACAAAACTGTGCTGCCGGATGCGGAATACTGGAAGCGCCTGGTTCCCTGCCAAACTGCCTGCCCAGCGCACACCGACGCCGGCAGATACGTACAACTTATCGCCCAGGACGCATACGAGGCTGCCTACCATGTGGCGCGCTCGCCTAACCCCTGGGCTTCGATCTGCGCTCGCGTCTGTGCCGCTCCCTGTGAAGACAACTGCCGCCGCGGGAAGATTGACTCCCCGGTGACCATCCGCGCCCTGAAGCGCGTGCTCTGTGAGCGCTTTGGGCCGGAAAGCCGCGCGCCAGTGGCACTGGAAACCGATTGCGGCAACAAGACACCGTGGCATTTTCCGATTTTGAATGGCGAACGCGCCAATGTGGGGCGAGGGCGCAAGGTGGCGGTGGTCGGCGCCGGCCCCGCAGGTCTGGCCTGCGCCCACGACCTGGCCATCATGGGCTACCGGCCGACGGTGTTTGAGGCCTCCTCGGTTCCAGGGGGGATGGCCTTTCACGGCATCCCGGAATTTCGGCTAGTGCGGTCCGTGCTGCAGGCCCAGGTAGAAGAATTGCAGCGGCTCGGCGTCGAAATACGACTGAACACGGCCCTCAGCCGCCGCATTGGCCTGAGCCACTTGCGCGTGCAAGGCTATGAAGCTGTGTTCCTCGGCGTGGGCACCCAGGGCGGACGCGACCTGGCGGTGCCCGGCGTGGAACTTGACGGCATCGTGAAGGCGGTTGAGTTCCTGCTCAACGTGAACCGCGGTTACCGGGTCACCTTGGGCAAGAAGGTTGTGGTAATTGGCGGCGGATTCGTGGCCTTCGATGCGGCGCGCGCGGCGTTGCGCACCTTTGGTCCGGAGCCGCCAGGCAGCGAAGGCCTGATTGCCGCACTGGACGTGGCCCGCACCGCCCTGCGTGCCGGCGGCTCCGAAGTACACATGATCAGCCTGGAGTCGTTCCAGGAAATGCCTGTTCTGCGCACCTGCCAGGGTCACGAAGAATTCGAACAGGCCAAGCGGGAAGGCATCATCTTCCATACCCAGCGCGGCGTGCGCGGCTTCCGCGGCGAGGGTGGCAAGATCCGGAACATTGACCTGATCGGTGTGAAGCGCACTTATGACGAGAAAGGCCGTTTCAGCCCGGAATACGACTCCGCGGTCGAAGAAGCGATGGAGGCCGACTCGGTCATCCTGGCCATCGGCCAGCGCGCCGACCTTTCCTTCCTTACTCCGGAAGATGGAGTTGATGTAACTCCCCAAGGCACGGTACGCATTAATGTTCAAACCTTAGCCACCAGCGCGCCCGGAGTGTTCGCGGGTGGCGATGCCGCCTTTGGGCCCCGCAACCTGATTGAAGCGGTAGCCAATGGCAAGCAGGCTGCACTTTCGATAGATGGCTATCTGCGCGGGTTCACGCCGGTGTGGTCCACACGCATGAAATTCCGCCAGCTGCGGACAAGCACCTACCAGATGCCCGCGGGCTATGAACTCGGCGACCGAGCGGCCCCGCCCAGCATTTCCACCGAGCGTCGCACCGGGGTGCAGGAAGTCGAACTGCCGTTTTCCGAGGAGCAGGCGCAGGCGCAGGCCGAGCGTTGCCTGCATTGCCATACGCAAACCATCTACGATCCGGCGAAATGCGTTCTCTGCGGCCGCTGCGTGGATGTTTGCCCGCAGCACAGCCTGAAGCTGGTGCCGCTGGAGCAACTTGCGATACAGGGTGTCGTCCAGGAACGCGTGCTGGATTTCTACCGGCTAAGAGCAGGGGGGCAGCCGCTCTCGGCCATGATCAAAGACGATGAGCGTTGCATTCGCTGCGGCTTGTGCGCGCAGCGCTGTCCCACAGGTGCGATGACCATGGAGGTGCTGAGCTATGAAGATCGCCAACTTGCTGCCGCGGCGGTCGCCGCCGCCGATTGAAGCTCCAGCGCAGCCACAGCGGCGCTCGTTCCTGCAGAAGCTGGGACTTGGCGCCTTGCTGGCGGCCGTGGGAGGAGAAGGCTACACGCTGGTGCGGGCCCTGGTCCCGAATGTCCTCTACGAACCGCCCATGCGCTTCAAGCTGGGCTCGCCCCAGCAATTTCCCGAGGGCGTCACTTTCCTCGACGAGCACCGAGTGTTCATCGTGCGCGAAAAGGACACGCTGCACGCCATCTCCGCCACCTGCACCCACCTGGGCTGCACGGTAAAGGCCATCACTCTCGACCAGCCACGGCGGATAACGATTCGCGGCAAGGCCATGAATATCCAGGCGGAGTTTCATTGCCCTTGCCACGGCTCCAAGTACTACGGCGAAGGCACCAACTTTGCCGGCCCTGCGCCGAAACCGCTGCCCTGGCTGGCCATGGAGATTTCTCCCGACGACGGTCAACTGGTGGTGGATGCGTCGCGGACTGTGGGACATGAGTTTCGCCTGAAGGTTTAGCCCGGAGGTGGGGCATGCAAATCCGCACTGCGTGGGAGAAGGTCACCTGGAGCTGGAATCCCCGAGGGGAGCGGGAAGCCGGAGATTCCATCGTGCGCAATCTGCTGCTGCACTGGTTTCCGGCAAAGGTTTCGCTGCCCAGCCTCAGCTTCCGTTATTCCCTGTGGCTGGGAACGGTGGCGGCCACCTTGTTTTTCCTTCTGACTGTCACCGGGGTAGCGCTGATGTTCCTATACGTTCCTTCGGTGGAACGCGCTTACCTTTCCGTCAAGGACATCGAGTTCGTCACCTCCTACGGCTGGTTTATTCGCGGCGTCCACCGTATCGCCGCCCATCTGATGGTGGCTGTGGTGGTGCTGCACATGGTGCGCGCCTTCCTCACCGGCGCCTTCAAGAACGGCTTCGGAAACGTGCAGAACCGTCCTTTGAACTGGATCATCGGCGTGGTCATGCTGCTGGTGACGTTATTCCTTTCCTTTACCGGCTACCTGCTGCCCTGGGATCAACTCGCCTACTGGGCGGTGACTGTCGGCACCAACATTGCGCGCGCCGCGCCGGTGGTGGGTGAAGGCGTGCGTTACGTGCTGTTGGGCGGCCACCAGATCGAGCAGAGCGCCCTGCTGCGTTTCTACGTTCTGCATTGCTTTTTCCTTCCGGTGCTGCTGCTGGGCCTGTTCGCCTGGCATATGTGGCGGATTCGCAAGGATGGCGGCTTGGCCTGCATGGACCAGATGATCCTGACCTCGCCGGAGGAAGTGGCCGCCGGCGCGGGACAGAAGACCTACGCGCTGCTGGGCATCACCGCAGGGCGCACCGCGAGCGTGGAAATGAGCGCTCCGGGCGATGAACAACATGAAGTAGCAGGCTCGCCCAACCTGACCCGCCGCATCCTGCTGGTGGCGCTGGTGACGGTGGTGGTCTGCGCCGTGCTCGCCCTGCTGGTGGCGGCGCCGCTGGAACAGGCCGCCAACCCCATGGTCACGCCCAATCCCGCGAAAGCTCCCTGGTACTTTCTCTGGCTGCAGGAGCTGGTGACCGATACGACAGTAAAGCTGGGCGACCTCACCATTAACGGCGCCCTCATAGGCGGCGTTCTGGTTCCAGGACTGCTGGTGCTTTTGCTGGCGGCCTGGCCTTACCTTGATCGGAGTTCTCCGCTGGCTACGGGCCTGTGGTTCGCTCGCGAGCGCCGCACGCAAAATTTAATATTCCTGGGGATTTTTGTGCTGGTCCTGGCGCTGACCGCCGTGGGCACTTTCATGCGAGGACCGTCGTGGAATTTCTATTGGCCGTGGGAGGCCTGGCCGGACATCCCGCGCAATTTCTAGAGCACCTGGCCGGGGGTCGTTATGGCTGCGAACCGTGACACGCTTTGGATTTACGTGGTGGGAGCGCTGCTTCTGCTGGTGACGGCAGCAGTGTACACACAGTATTTCCAGCCGGAATGGAAGGACTACCAGGCCGGTTTCCGCGACTTAGTGGAAGAGAAACTAGGAGCACAAAAAGCCGCGCAGGCGCCCGCCGGCCTGCAGCAGGTGTGGGCGCGGCAACTTGATCGGGTGGACCGCTGCACTACCTGCCACACGGGAACAGATTGGGCCGGACTGGACAGTGCGCCGGAGCCTTACCGGGCACACCCTCGCGCGATCCTGGCTCACCACCCGATTGCCGAGTATGCCTGCACTTCCTGCCATGGCGGGCAGGGGTATGCCACGGACATGGTACGCGCCCACGCCACTACGCTCGAACACTGGGATGAGCCGCTGCTGGGCAAGGAACTGGGGCAAGCATACCTGATCGCCAACCGCGAAGCGCTGATGGAGATCAACTGCAACCTGTGCCACCGCTTCGACCGCACCACCGCGGGCATGGATTACATCAACCGTGGCAAGGAACTGGTCGCGGCCAAGGGCTGCCGCGCGTGTCACAAGATTAACGGCCGCGGCGGGGTGATTGGCCCTGACCTGACCTATGTAGGTGATAAGTCGCCGGAACAGTACGACTACTCGCGCATGTCGGGCGTGCCTTCGGTGTTCGGCTGGCATCTGGCCCACTTCAAAGACCCTAAGGCCATGAGCCAGACCACGGTGATGCCCAACTTCGGCTTTGACAGCCGCGATGCGCAGTCGCTGGCCATGCTGGTGATGAGTTGGCGGCATGCCAACCTGCCGGTGCAGTACCTACCCGGCGCGCAACTTGGGGACCGTCCCACGCCGGAGGAACTGGCGAAGGAGCACGAGATGATGACCGGCCCGGGCGCCTTCTTCGTGCAGAAGACGTGCTTCATCTGCCACAGCGTGAGCACGCTGGGCATCGAATCGGCGGCTAACATCGGGCCCGACCTGGCGGACGCTGTCGCCGATGTGCCGCGGCGTTTCGGCATCCCCCTGGAATCATTCCTCGCCAATCCCACCGGCACAATGTCGGTAGTGCTATCAACACAGATCCGGCTGACGCCCGAGGAAAAGCAGACGGTCATCGAGAAGCTCAAGATCGCATATCAGAAAAAACAGGAGCAGCAGGCCAAGTCCTCGCAAGCAGTTCCTAAAACTTAAGCCCTGTTGGCTGCTCTAGCTTGAAGGAGGCTGAAAATGAAGAAAATATCCTGGACGTGGGTGGTCTCCGGCCTTGCCCTGGCAGTGCTGGTGGTCGCCTCCGCGTCTTCCAGTTGCGCTAAAAAACCCAAACTGGCACGCACTGGAGACGTTACCCAGTCGGCAATAGCCACTTACGTCGCGCCCGGCGACTTGGACCAGTACTACCTCTTCTACTCCGGAGGCCATTCCGGAAACGTTTACGTAGCTGGCGTGCCCTCTATGCGTCATATCGCCACCATACCGGTGTTCACACCCTACCCCGGCACCGGCTACGGATTCGATAAGGAATCCAAGGAAATGCTGGGTGGGTTTACCTGGGGCGACACACATCATCCCGCGCTTAGCGAAACCAACGGCGATTACGATGGCCGCTGGCTGTTTATCAATGACAACGCCAACAACCGTGTGGCCCGCATTGATCTGCGCGACTTCAAGACCAAAGAAATCCTGGGACCTATTGCCAACGTTTCCGGCAATCATGGCTCAACATTCGTCACGCCTAATACGGAATACATTCTCGCGGGATCACGTTTTTCGATCCCAATACCCAAAGGGACTTATGCCCCGGTCGAGCAGTATGCAACCCAGTACAAGGGCGTGGTTTCGGGCATAGCGGTTGATCCCAAGACCGGCCACATGACTGTGGGCTGGCAGATCGTGATGCCCCCCTTTAACTACGACCTGGGTGATGCCGGCAAAGGCCCAAGCAATGGCTGGGCTTTCTGGACCTCCTACAACACCGAGCGCGCCACCGGCAAGCTAGAGGTCACCGCTTCCCAGAAAGATCGCGACTACATCGCGGCCGTGAACTGGAAACTTGCCGAGCAGGCCATCAAAGACGGCAAGTACAAGACGATGGGCGGAATGAAGATAATTGATCCGCGCGACGTTTCCGGCGTGGTGTACCTGGTGCCCTGCGCTAAGAGCCCGCACGGTGTGGACGTCACTCCCGACGGCAAATACTTCATCGGCAGCGGCAAGCTGCAGGCCATCGTGACCGCGTTCAGCTTCGACAAGATGCAGAAGGCCATCGCCGACAAGGCCTTTACTGGCAACGAAGACGGCATCCCGGTGCTGAACTACGATGCGGTGAAGGAAGCCGAGGTCAACGTCGGCTTGGGGCCTCTGCACACCCAGTTTGACGACAAGGGCTTCGCTTATACCAGCCTGTTCGTGGAGAGCGCTGTCGCCAAGTGGAAACTCGGCACGTGGGAAGTGCTGGATAAGGTCCCCGTTTCCTACAACGTTGGCCACCTGACCGCGCCCCACGGGGACACGGTTAATCCGCGCGGCGGCTGGGTGATTTCCCTCAACAAACTGTCGCACGGACGGCATATCAGCGTGGGCCCGTCTCAGCCGGAGAGCTCGCAACTGATTGACGTGACCGGTGACAAGATGAAGCTTGTGTATGACGCATTCACCGAGCCCGAACCGCACTATGCGCAGATTATTGATACCAAGCTGATCAAGCCGATTGAAATCTACACCGCCAGCGAGAACAAGCACCCCGGCGCCATCTGGGACGTCAAGGATGCCAAAGTGGAACGCCAGGGCAACCACGTGACCGTGCACATGTCCGCCGTGCGCAGCAACTTCGAGCCCAACAAGATAGAACTGAACCAGGGCGACCTGGTCACCATCTACCTGACCAACATCGAGCAGACCACGGACGAATTGCATGGTTTCTCGCTGAATGAATACAACCTCAACGTGGTGGTGGACCCCGGCGAAACCAAGGTGATCGAGTTCGTGGCCAACAAATCTGGAGTGTTCCCCTTCTACTGCACCAACTTCTGCTCTGCGCTCCACCAGGAGATGCAGGGGTACGTGCTGGTCAAGGGCCGTAGCGGGGCAGCGGCAGTGGCAAGCAAAGGCAAGGCGAAGATGCCGCCTGCCGTAGCTGGACTCGGGCAGTAGGAAGGCAGGTAGAACTTATGTCGAGCATTAGCGCCACTGGTTCCGTTCCGACTACCCGCGCCCCGGCAAAGGCAGCATCCCGGCCCGGGTGGCTGGAACGGACCAATCTCTTTTTTCAGCTGCCGCTTACCATGCGCACGCGGGTGGTAGTCGTTATAGCTGCCGTGCTCCTGGCCATCGCGGTCCTGCTCCCTTTGTGGCACATGACCCTCTACTCCAACCAGTACACCGATGGGCTGAAC
>DASSQB010000289.1:0-7458 GCA_035702725.1 Terriglobales bacterium
AGTGCCCTCAGCCACCATCCTCGACGGCACCGCTTCCTTCGGCTCCTACAGCGGCTACCCGCAATTCTTCAAAGACCATGAGTATTCCTACGGGGACATGGTTTCCATCAACCATGGCAACCACAACATCAAAGTCGGGGCGGATATCCGGCGCAACCTGGAGAATAGCGTGTTCAACGTGGCCCGGCCTTCGTACGCGTTCTTCGACCCGCTGTTCTTCGCGGTTGACCAGCCGCACGACGAAGTGGCCGGGGTTGACCCCGGAATCTTGACTAATCACGCGCCATTCCTGGCGAGCAACGAACGACACTGGCGCAATATCGAACTTGGAGCCTATTTCCAGGATGACTGGAAGGCAACGCGGCGTTTGACCTTGAACCTGGGCCTGCGCTATGACCTGTTCACCCGGCACAACGAGCTCAATGGCCAGGTGACCACGTTCTTGCAGGGACCGGGAAAGAACGTAATTGACAACATCAGCACGGGGCAGGGCTGGCTGCAGCAGGCCAATGCGCCGGCTGGCGGTCCGGGCTGCACCAGCGCCACGCAGCTGGCGCAGGCGCAGATCGCGGGCGTGTGCGGTCCCGGCGGCTTTGCCGCCGCGAAATCGCTGGGCGCGGGCAATCACAAGAACTTCGGCCCGCGGGTGGGCTTCGCCTACGACGTGTTCGGCGACGGCAAAACCTCCGTGCGTGGCGGGTTTGGCGTTTCCTATGAGGACACCCTATACAACCCGCTGTCCAACTCGCGGTGGAACCTGCCTTACTACTCGTTCAACGATGCCACCAACTTCTTGGGCAGCGACGTGCAAAGCATCATTTACGGGCCAGGGAGCTGCCCCAATTGCGTAGTGTCGCCGACCTTCAATGGCGCGCCGACCAACATTGGACAAGGCATTGGCGCGCAGGCCGTCGGCAACCTGACAGGCTGGGCAACGGGTAACGCTAACCTGGCCTTTCTGACGGGAATCGTCGTGCCCTCCGGGGTGCGCGACCCGCACGTCTTGAACTCCTTCCTCAGCGTGCAGCATGAAATCAAAAGCGGAACAGTGATCGAAGTGGATTACATCAATACCCTGGGCTACAATCTGTTCCGCTCGGAAAACATCAACCGCATCTCCGGCGGACGCCTGCCGGCAGGCACCTGTGTGACCGATAATTTCGGCCGTCAGTTGTGCAGCCAGGTAAGTGCCCTGAACCCGGTGGGACGGCTGAATCCCAACTACGGCACGCTGCGCCAGTGGCAGAGCGTGGCCGATTCCAACTACAACGGACTGCAGGTGGCCCTCAGGAAGCAAATGAGCCACGGCCTGGTGTTTAACGCCAATTACACCTGGAGCCATTCGCTGGACGACGGGTCAAGCTGGCACAATTCGGCGACCAGCGCCAACGGCGCCGCTGCCGGCGACGGCTACACCACTGATCAGACCATGCCGGGATTGGATTGGGGCGACTCCATCTTCGACATTCGCCATCGGCTGGTCCTGAACTACGTTTACCAGTTGCCGGGAAAGAGCCTGCGCGGGCCTCTGGGTGCGGTTGCGGGAGGGTGGCAGCTCAGCGGCATATGGTCGTTCCAGAGCGGCGCGCACTGGGAACCGTACAATCCTAATAAGCGCGATCTCTCTGGAGATTGTTCGCAGGCTGGCATCGCCGCCGGCGCCTGTGTGAACATCGGCGGCGATTACAACCTGGATGGAGGAGCCAATGACCGTCCCAGCTCCAACATCGCAGGCTTCAACAGCGAAACCCGCGGCCAATGGGCGAATGGCCTGGGCTCATCATTCGCTGCTGCCCATTTCTCTGCTCCCTGCCTGGGATGCAGCGGAAGTTTAGGCCGCAACACGTTCCTGGGCCCCGGCCAGTGGTATGCCGACATGACGCTGGGCAAGAACTTCCGCTTGAGCGAACGCTTTAACCTGAAGTTTGAGGCGCAGGCGTTCAACATCTTCAACCGGGCCAACTTCCTGCTGTCAACTCCCTCGGGAGGCACCCACAACCGGATCAACGATTCGGCTTTCGGCCAGGCTGCGACCACGCTGAATGCGCGTAACGTCCAGTTCGGCCTGAAGCTGAGCTTCTAGCGAACAGAAGTCCACCCGCCCTCCGGGGCGGGTGGGTTCTCCCTCGTAGTGGCTTTATTCCGGGGCTCCGCTGTTGCGTTCCGGAAACTATCCCCGCACAAGAATTGAGTCTTGTACGGGGGCAGCATCCGGCTTAGAATGCGCCACAAAGCCATGGATATAAATTCTGCCCAGCAGTATGTGCTCGCGCTTACGTGTGCCTGCATTCTTGGATTCTTGGGATTTCCGCCAACCGCTCGAGCCCAGACCGTTCCATCAGATAAGCAAGTTTCGGCGGGCGGCGCCGCGACTGGGGCGCCCACAGCGCCGGCTACCGTAACTATGTCAACGGTAGCCAGGGGGCCTGACTCTTCGCTGGTGATTGGGCCGGGGGACGAACTGGACATAACAGTCTACGGCGCGCCTGACCTCTCCGGGCACACTCGGGTGGGCAGTGACGGCAACATCTCTCTGCCGCTGGTTGGCTATGTTCATGTTGCCGGCTTAAGCAGCGACCAGGCGCAACAAGCGATCAGCCGGCAGTTGCAGGAAAAACATGTCGTCAAGGAGCCCCAGGTCTCGGTGTTTGTGAAGGAATACACGAACAGCGAGATTTCCGTGGCGGGTGAGGTGGCGAAGCCGGGCGTGTTCTCCGTGCTGGGGCCGCATCGGCTGCTGGACGTTTTGGAAGCGGCGGGCGGGCTTACGGAGAAGGCGTCGAATACCATAACGATTTCACATCGCAATACCGATGAGCTGACTACCGTTCACTTGTCCAACGATCCCGCGCAGATGGCGCGCGCCAATGTCGAACTACAGCCGGGGGACACGGTAGTGGTGCCTCAGGCGGGTATCGTGTACGTGCTGGGAGAGGTGAATAAACCCGGCGGATATGCCCTGAACTCCAGCGGTGGAGTGACCCTGCTGCAGGTTCTGGCGGCTGCGGGCGGACCAACTCACCTGGCGGCCGTATCGGGCACGAAAATGGTGCGGCGCACGCCCACTGGGCTGAAGGAGCTTTCCGTCCCCATGAAGGATCTGCTGCGCGCAAGGGCGGCCGATATTCCGATGAACCCGGGCGATATTGTTTATGTCCCCAGCAGCAAGGTGAAGTCAGCCTTGAATGCGGGCGCTTTGGCGAGTTCAGCAGGCGCTGCCGCCATTTATCGCATCCCGTGACGCAAGAGTGAAGCTTCACGCCCGCGGCGCGTTAATCGCGGGTTTCGTACACCCACATCTCCGCGCCGCGGTTAGCGCGCGCCGGAACCGCCACATAGAGACTGTTGTGCTTTCCTACCTGCCCGAAGTACGCGCTGGTGCGGGCCCCAATAGCGCTGGGAATTTTGGCGATGCGAGCATAGTGGTCGGCATCCACCTGCTGGTAGACGAAGATGAATCCCTCGCCGCTGGGAATGTAAATGCGCTTGCGGGTGGCGTCGTACCACATGTCATCGGAATCGGCAGCGCCGGGAAGGCTGGCAATCTGCTTGCCTGAATCCATGTCCAGCACCAGCAGGCGCGCCGGCCTGCGCGCCGCGATGAACAAGCGGCGATGCTGCTCATCCAGCGCCATCGGGAAATTGGTGCCGGCATCTGCAAGCTGCCACTTTATGACTTTGCCGGTGGCGCGGTTCAGTACTGCGACCTGGTTGATGGAGGCGAGGTTCACAAAAATGCGCGAGCCGCCCTGCTCCAGCTGAAAAGACTCAGGATGGGCGCCAAGTTCGAAATCCTGCCCTGTACGCTGGGTGGTGACAGCGTCGAAGGCGCCGATGGCTCCATCGCCATAGCCCACATACACGCGCTTGCTGGCGGGATCGTAGCGCAACTGGTCGGCATCGTCGGGGAACTTGACCGTGCCAATTGGCCTGTAAGTATCGCCGTCAAAAATCTGGCAGGCGCCGCTGCCGCTGTTGGAGACCACAATACGGTTGCTTTCCGGGATATAAGCCACTCCCTGAGGTTCATTCAGGCCACCGCTGATGGTATGGATGCGCCTGGCCCTATGGACATCCATGACTTCCACCGTGTCATTGCCATATACCGCGGCGAAGATGCGCCCCCCCTTCACGTCCACGGTCATATGATCGAAGCGGCCCTCTGCGCCAGGCAGCGGGATAATGCGCACCAGCACCAGGGGTTGGAACTCCTCGTTAGCCGGGATCTCCTGGGCGGTAGCCCAGAGGCCCGAGGCCAGGAAAGAAAGGAGGAACAGTAGCCCAAGGCACCTGTGAGGGCATTCCAGGTTGGAGAGAGGGATTTCGTGGCGATGTATGCGTTGCTTAGCTCTCATCTTTTGTTCCGCGCTTCGAAGGATGATGGCATTCAGGTGAAGATCGCGGTGAAGGCTACCGTAGGACATATTAATCCGAGCTTAACGGCCCCTTAGCGGGCAGCCTCGGTTGGCGGCCTTAAGCTTTTGTTAAGCTGTTCCCGCCTAGTGTGGTCGCCGCACACTGAAAGATTGGGGGAAACGATGGCAGAGGCAGCTGTTTCGCGCGAGGAGCGGGCCAACCGCCGCAACGCCGTCGTGGCCGCCTTCCTGGGCTGGACGCTGGATGCCTTCGATTTCTTCATTCTGGTGATGGTGCTGCCCACGGTGGCCGCCGAGTTTCACCGCTCCATTCCGGCGATTGCCCTTACCTTGACCGCCACCCTGGCGACGCGCCCCGTGGGCGCCCTGATATTCGGCCTCCTGGCCGACCGCTATGGCCGTCGCATTCCTCTGATGATTGACCTCATCTTCTACTCGGTGGTGGAGGTGCTTTCCGGCCTGGCACCCAGTTATGGGATTTTTCTCGCCTTGCGGCTCCTCTATGGCGTTGGCATGGGCGGAGAGTGGGGCGTGGGAGCGTCGCTGGCCATGGAGTCCATACCCGCCAAGTCACGGGGATGGATTTCCGGCCTGCTGCAGGAGGGATACGCGACCGGATACTTGCTGGCGGCGGTGGTTTATTTCCTGGTGTTTCCCCATTGGGGCTGGCGTCCCATGTTTTTCATCGGCGGCCTGCCCGCACTGGTGGCCTTATTCATCCGCTCCAAGGTAAAGGAGAGCCGGGTTTGGCACGAGTCGCGCACCGACTGGGGCACCTACCGCCGTGCAATCGTGAAGAACTGGCGGTTATTTGCTTACCTGGTAGTGCTGATGGCGGGCATGAACGCCATTTCACACGGAACCCAGGACTTGTTTCCCACTTTCCTGCGCCGCCACTACCATTTCGATGTACACGCCATTGCCACCATCACCATTATTTCCATGGTGGGCGCCATCTTAGGCGGCCTGGCGTTTGGATTGTTTTCTGATGCATTCGGGCGCCGGAGAGCAATGATTACCGCCATCGTTGTAGGCGTAATCCTGATTCCGCTCTGGATTCTGCAGCCTCAGGTGGCCCTCATCGCGCTGGGTGCGTTTCTGATGCAGTTCATGGTGCAGGGCGCATGGGGCATCATTCCCGCCCACATCAACGAACTCTCTCCCGATCAACTGCGCGGGTTCTTCCCTGGATTCGCGTATCAACTCGGAGTGCTGTGCGCTTCCGCCGTGGCCTATGTCGAATCCATTTTTGCCGAGCGGTTTAGTTACACCCAGTCGCTGGGATTTTCCATGCTGATTCTGTTCACTTTCACCGCGCTGGTAGTGGCGCTTGGGCCGGAAAAGAAGGGGCTGCCGTTCGGCTCGGCAAAAACGGTGGCTGCCGAAGTCGGGGAATGAAACCTAGCAGAGCCAGAAAACAGCGGTGGTCCTAAGATCAACCTGCGGCCACGGCGGGTGCAGTGGCGGCGGAAGCCGGAGCTTTGGTAGGCCGTCGGGCAATCAGCGGCAACACCAAAGAGAGCAGCATAACCACCGCAATCACGTACACGGCGGTATCAAAACGCCCCGTCGCCTGGTGCAGGCGAGCAATCATGATGGGGGAGGGAATTGCCGCCGCGCCCCATGCCAGCAGAATGATGCCGTAGATGCCGCCCATAAACTTGGCGCCGAAGAAATCAGCCGTGAACGAAGGCATGGTTCCGAAGCCGCCGCCATAGCACAAGCCGATGAGGGCAAAAGCGGCGCTGAACCACGTCACGTTGTGAATTCGCGGCAAAGAGAAAAAGATAATCACCTGGATGGCGTATAGCAGGAAGTAGACGCGCGCCCGCCCCAGATGGTCGGACACCCAGGCCCAGAATACGCGCCCCGTGCCGTTAAAGATGGAAATAAGTCCTACCATGCCGGCGGCTGCCACCGGCGTCATGCCGACCAACTGCTGGGCCATAGGCGAGGCCTGGCTGATGATCATGATGCCGGCGGAAACGTTGAGGAACAGCATGGCCCACAACAGCCAGAACTGCCATGTGCCCATGGCCTCGCGCACGGTGTAGTCGTAAGTAGTGGCGGCTTTGGCTACTGCGGAACGCGGCTCCCAGCCCGCCGGACGCCAGCCCTGGGGAGGGTTGACGTAGAACTGCGCTGCCGCGACCACCAGCACCAGGTACACGATGCCCAGGCTCCAGAAGGTGGTGGGTACGCCATAAGCCAGAATTTCTCGGGCCGCGACCGGGCTCATGATGAGCGCACCGGCGCCGTATCCGCACACGGCAACGCCGGTCATCAAGCCGCGTCGTTCCGGGAACCACTTGACCAGAGTGGCCACTGGGCAGATGTATCCCATCCCCATGCCGATTCCGGTGAGAACGCCGTAGGCGACATAGAGGCCATTGAGGGAATGCTGCTTGGCTGACACACCCGCCAGCATGTAGCCGATGCCGTAAATGAGACCGGCGAGGCTGGCTACTTTTCGCGGGCCGGCCTTGTCCTGCCACAGTCCGCCAATGATCGTGCCCACGCCGAGAAAGAAAATAGCCAGAGTGAAGTTGAGTTGGACCTGGGTTTCAGACCAGTGCTCCGCATGCATCAGGGGTATTTTGAAAACGCTCCAGCCGTAAACGGCACCCAGGCAAATCTGCATAATGACGGCAGCGACAGCAATGCCCCAGCGATTGGGGAGGCGGTCCGAGGTCATTGAAGGCTCCTTGTGACTTGCTGAAATTCAGTTGCGAAGGGCAACCACTGAGCCGTAATCGAATTCAAGGGGGGAACCTTAGTCTGCCGCCGTAGCCACCACCTGCCGGCCGGCGGCGGTTACCAGTTCGACCGTAGCGTTGTAATCGGGCACGCCGCTGGCGTCGAGGCGTCCGGCCGGGATGATCTTGTTGATCTCGGGCCAGTGTGCCTGCAGACAACCAGGACGAATGCGATCGATGTGGACCCGTCCTCGGAAGTCGCCCAGGCTGTTGCGCAGAACGATCTCATCGCCATTCTGGAGCCCGAGTCGGTCGGCGTCTTCCTGCGCCATGAACACATCGTCGCGGCGAGCGCCGGTGAGCGGATCTTTGTCCGAGTGAATGAT
>DASSQB010000290.1:0-2010 GCA_035702725.1 Terriglobales bacterium
GCACCTCAAAAAACATGGGCCGGCTGACCAGGGGCAGAGTGGCCTGCACCGCCGGGTTGAAGCGCTCGAGATGGCCGACCTGCGCTAAGCGCCCATGCTGGTTCGCCAGCTTGATTAATTTGTCTGCGTCGGCCAGCGTGGCTGCCAAGGGCTTCTCGATCAGCACATCAATGCCGGCAGCCATGAGCCGACTGGCCACGTTCAGGTGCTCCACGGTGGGCACAGCAACGGAGGCAGCCTGGATACCGCCGCGTGCGATCAACTCGGCTAGATCGCTGCAGACGGCTACATCGGGTCCGAACTGGCGCGCCAGTGCCGTGGCTCGCGAAGGATCCAGGTCAGCGACGGCGGCCAGGTGTACCGGTTCTCCCGCATGTTCCATCTGCTGGTACACGCGGGCATGGTTGCGCCCGAAAGCGCCGGCTCCAACCACCGCAACGTTGATGGGCTTCTCAGCCGACAAGAGGAATGTTCAAAGATACCATTGCTTCACTGCTTGACCAGAGGCTTGGAAGTTTGCAACCGGGCACGGCGGATTATGTCCTTGGCGGCAATCTCCCCGACCGCATCGGCGTGAACTATGTAGGAGCCGAGGGGCAGGCTGGCGCCGAAGGAAATGGTCTGGGTCGCTTGCGGGCGCAAGGTGAAGTGCTGGTATCCGAGGGCAAATGCCTTGCCTATTTCGTTGACGGCCACGATGATGAAGGTCAGGTCGTAGGCATCTTTGCTGGGATTGCCCACCTGGACTTGGCCATAGATTCCTTCGTTCTCGAGAACCGGCTGACGCTGCCATTCCAGTTGCAGGGCGGGCACAGCTCTGACTTTGAGTTCGCGCGAGGCGGTGGCCGGTGGCTCGGCGGAATCGGTGACGCGCACCGTGAAGGTCAGCTCGGCAGGAGCTTCGGGAACGCCGCTTAGGGTTCCGCCCTTGGGGTCCAATTGCAATCCCGACGGAAGTTTACCTTTCTCGATACTCCACGAATAGGGCGGTATGCCGCCCTGGGCTATGAGTTGGACGGTATACGGTGAGTGGGCTACGGGCTGCGGCAGTGTATCCGTTACCACGACAAGCTGAGCCCGTGCAGCAGGCCTTTGCGAATTTTCCTGCTGCGCCCAGCCGGCCCCGGCCAGCAGCAAGGCAATCAAAACGTATGCCATTCCGTCCCCCGAGAGAGAACGAAGCATGAGGCGATTATAGCGACCGTCGTCCGGGCGGTGGAACGGGCCTCACTTAACGAGCACTTCACCTACCATGCCATTACCCTCGTGCAGGGTGCAGTAATAACGGTAGGTTCCGGGCACCGTGAATATGTGGGTAAAGCTCATACCGGTGGGGATGGTGCCGGAATCGAAAGGCTGGGCATTCTTGGGCAGGGCGACATCAGCCGGGACGAGCGCCTTGTCGGGAACAACTGTCACGGTATGTGGATCGCCGGTGTTGTTCTTCCATTTCACGGCTTGACCGGCTGAGATGGTCACCTTCGACGGCTCGTATTCTTCGCCGTCCATTTGTACGACCACCGCAGGCCTGACACGTAACTGTTGGGAAGCCACGGTTCCTTTGCCAGAGTCGGCAGGCACCCCCAGAGTGCCGTTAGGAGTGCCGATTTCCGCCCGCTGGGCTGCGATAGCAATGCGGTTGGCTGCCGCGGGACTCTGCGCTGTGTCCTCCGCCACCGGCGGCTGTCCGGGCTGCGGCAACGGCGAGGGAACACGGTTACGTTCGACGTCAGAAGGCGGCGTAGTCTCGCCCACGGAGCGATTGCTGGTTACAGGTACCGCGGTTGCCGCCTGGCCAGCTTTGCCCGCTACAGTGACGGCTGGCTCGCCACTCTTTTGCCACGCTGGACTCTCACCCGAGATGGACGACAGATTCAGGTGACATTCGGCCCCAGCTTTCCAGCTCTTGACCCGCAGGGCGGCGCCAATTTTGTTTGGGTTTTGCGGCTTTTCCGGCGTGCCTTGCACCTGCACGATGTGGTCCAGGTGCTTGGACAACTCTTCTGTATT